>NZ_BASL01000780.1:0-23357 GCF_000648255.1 Candidatus Protochlamydia sp. R18
GCTTTAATGGTTTTTTGAAGCCCTTCTTTAGAGACATTTAGCTCAAGGAGCCTTTCTTTAAAAGGAAGAGGAATTTCTCTTTGGTTTTCACGCAATGCGCGTACTGCTTTCACTAAAGACTCTTTAAGCGTATAAAGATAGGTATCATTCACTTCGGCAAATAAAGAGTGATGACAAGCTTCTGTGCCTGTTTGTTCTGAGCCAATATAAAATTGTTTTTTGGCTGGTAGCCAATCAATTTGACATTCCAACCCAGAGTAAGCTATGCCCATGTGAAGAAAAAGAAGCAGCCGCGCTTGCGCATGCATGTCAATTAATTTTGCAGGGGGATTTCCATTTTTATCTCCCCGATTGTTATAGGCATCCATTTCAGCAATGAATTGACCAAGCTTCAAAGAAAGGGGTTTATCAATTTGGAAAAAGGGTTCTACAGCTTTTGCAATAAATTCTTTTGCATTGATATAAATTTCTCTATTGCTCTCTAAACCAAAGGAAGAACGTTTTTCAAGTTTAGGTGGGTTTATTTTATCATCTGCTTTAGATTTTGTTCCCCTAGAAGGCATTGCAGCTGGAAAAGTTTCTTGATAAACTTTACTCTCTTTTTGAGTGCTTTTTCTTGTTGGCAAACTTCTGCTGCTATCCAAAGAACTAGTATCCTCGGCTTCTAAAGCCTCTTCTTCTTCCTTTGTTCGCCTAGGCAATTTATGAGGGGGAGATGAGGTGGGCGTAGATAAACTTTGAATGGCGGTCTGAGCCGTTTCCTCAGTTTTTTGATGGATATCCTCAACTATTTTTTCCTTTCCTTTTTGTTTTCTTTTTTTTCCTTCTGCAGCTTGCGACGCAGGTTGTTGGATATTTTGTCCTTGAGAAGGATGACTTGGAAAAGATCCGGTTGGGTTGACCATAGCTACCCCCCCCTTTTTTCCTCCTAAGGTGCAATTTGTATGCCAATTCAAACTGAAGATGAAAAAGTTGTTTTAATAGCGGAAAAACGGGCGTGATCTGAGAATGCAATAAAAAATCAAAACCAAGCGAATTCTTTATGAAAACATCTAGGTAAAAGAGATAAATAGTCTTCAAAGAAGATGAAAAAATTCCTCTCCATTTAAAAGCCACTTTAGCAGATTATAAAGGGAGTGGATTTGATCGCGGACCTATGGCTCCAGCTGCGAATCACCGTTCAACTTTTGAAATAATGGAAGATATTTTTTTTAACCAATATGTGCCCCCAGCGTCCTTCATACAATAGAGGTTATTGGTCTAAATGGGAGAGATAGGTACGAAATTTGACAAAGACCTATCAAAACATCTATGTGATCACAGGGCCTTTGTATCTTTCTCATGAGGGATGCGACGGAAAACGTTATGTTACCTATCCAGTTATTGATCCTTAAGAAGTCGCAGTTCCCACACGTTTTTTAAAGTCTTGAAACTGGAAAATTGTCAAGAGTAAGAAATCAAAGCCTATATTTCACCGAATCAACTTATTTTATCAAATATGCCTTTAAGCGAATGTGAAAGCACCCTTGAAAATTAGAAAAATGTGCGAGATTGATTTTTTAACCTTTATTCATTTTTCAAAAAAAACTTTTGTAATTTATCTTAAAAAATTTTTATACTGTACGATAAATACCATTAGCAATCTGTTGTTAGTATTTTGTTGATCAGTGATTAGTTTAAATGATGTAGAAATGCCTAACCATCTTTTCAAGGATGCTGCAATAGAAAAATAACAGGGAAAAGAGACCCCAGCTTATATTTTTTAAATGATAAAACTCTTTCAAATATGCTTTCAAAATTTTAAATTGACAATCTAAAAAAGGTGGTAATTTTAGGATGACAAGCACCGATAAATTCAAATAAATTTTTAAGCTTTTTGGTTACTGCTGTAAGAAACCAATAAATTAATTTTTGATTAAATAAATTTAAAAAATATAGGAGTAAAAATGGGTGCATATTTGTCAGAAGCTTATGGGAGTGATTTCCCTTATCCACCAACACAGATTCGTTCCTATACCGGTGAAGAACTTAATCAACTAGGTTACCAAGCGCTTATCTATAACAATGAAGACGAAAAAGAAATTTATTCAAAAATTCATGGAATAGTGGAAACAATAAAAGAATTCTATTGGACTACTTTTCAACTAGTCGGTGTGGATGGAGAAGGAACGATTCCACCATTTTTTGTCCATTATCCTGAAAAAAACGCCTATTATGCTCCTCGGGAAAAAGAGTATTTTGTTCTTAATAACGTATTGGCTTTTCAGCCAGATGTTGTGTGTCATGAAATGACGCATGCCGTGATTGAAAATCATAATTCACTTGGTAATCAAGGAGAAGCAGGAGCGTTAAATGAAGCAATTGCGGATATTGTTGCTATAGCATTTAAACGGAAAATAAGTGGTATTGATAAGGGGTGGAAAATTAGTACTTTTCGTGACTTAAGCACAGCTCCTAAAAAATTTAAGTCCGTAGTTAACTATAATAAAGACAATGATTACGGATATGTGCGTGATAATAGTTTAATTATTAGCCATACATTTTATCTTGCTTCAACAAGCCTGAACTATGATTCAACACATTGTGATTTGCTTTTAGGAATTTGGTTTAAGTCGATGTTAGATCTTAAAGATAAAACTTTTACAGGATTTAAAAGTAAGACACTCGAAGCTAATGAGGAAGTTTTTTTTCAAGGTGGCAGTATTATTATCAATGCAATCAAGAAAGCTTGGCAAAAAACCTCTCATTTGTTTCCAAAGACATAATCGAATTTGTTAAGTTGGTTTTTCTTCTTAACATTCTAGGCAAATGATTATGGAATATTAAAAAAAACAGGGGAAAAGTCATGCAAGTGCATCCAACAACATCTGTTTCTTCAGAAATTCATTATCATGTTCGAGAACAAAGTTTGAAGCATAAATTATCTTCGACTACTGAAAAAATTATTCAACTTAATCCAAGACTACTCTTAGGTGAGTCTAATTTATTCAACTATGACCCGACAAACCACGCCATTGTGTTAGCACCCCAGTTTCAGAGTCTCTTAACATTACTCATCCAGCTAGATGAGTTAGATTGTAAAGCTTTAACGGCAAATACTTTGTATGATCTGAATTCATTTCTCCAGCAAGTTCAAGGTAATCGAGGAGGCTTATTGCGTAAAGAAGGAACAGAAAGATGGCATTTAGAAGATAATTTTACTAAGCAAAAATACAGCCAAACTTTCAATGTACTATTACAGCAATTAGGTTTCGTTTTTCCAAAATCTATTGATAGTGAAATGACCGTTGATCACTGTATTGTTTTTGGAGCCCGTATTGAACGTATGGAAACACGAATAATTGAAACATTGGTTTATTTGCAAAACAACCTTAAAGTAACTGGTCATATTTTTTTATTAGGTTATAACCGAAAATTAATTCAAGCAGAAATAGAGCATCTTAAAAACAAGCTAGAGAAATTGGAGGAATCTCAAAGGAACTATTGGAATGAAGTATTTAATGACCCTGAGCAAACTACTGAAGCAAATGCCTTTGTTTTTTTATGGAAATGCATTGTTCCTCAGCAAATGCAAACCCTTTTAGAAGATAAGATTATCGGCATTAAATCCACTCGAATTGGAAACTCTTATATTGAACAATTTGGACATCGTGCGACTACAGAGGTTACGATCGAAGATTGGATGACCTTCTATAAAGCCGAGCAACCTCAAGCTATTTTTGCTCTCGCTGAACAACCCTATATTCGTTTAGCTGATCAGTTAAAATTTACAGTGCTTTCCAAAGGTAAAAAAGCCAATACAGACGAGTTAATAGAACGAATTAAGAACACAACTTTTTATTTTGCCTTTCCAAATTCAAGCTTTATTCCACTAATAAGCGTGATGTTAGACGAAATTGGCCGTAATGTATACCGGATTTCCGATACTTTAAAGTATCTTGAAGGTCTCGAGTAGTGTAGGTGCAGGCTTCATACTTCACAGTTTGGCAGAAAATTCTTATTGCCTATACGCCACAGCAATAAAGAGCTGTGAAATCCTTGGTAGTTGACATTGCCGCTCTCAGTTGCGACTCTTGAATATATTTCTTAATGGCTCCAAAAACACAAGCATAGCTCTTAGGATCAATGATCTCGTTCTTCTTAGCACTCATTCAGAACCTCTATGGTATTAAGTTAACGCCAGTTTAACGTAAGCTATCTTCCGGCTATATTTTGAGGAATTTCTTTGAAATAAGGGACTAAATGAGACGTGATAAGCTTTATAAACCTGCATTCTTTATTTTTTAATGTTCGGTTTCCTTCTTTTTTCTTTTGAGTCCCCCATGTATACTGAAAATTGTTGCATCTGTAACTTTAAAAATCCTTATATTTAATATAGGGCATCACGCGCTCTCGTAAGTCATAAGTAAGCTGTAAGCGAGTTACACAAAAAGTATCATATAAATTTAAAGTGCGATACCTTTGTCTTGAAGCTGGCTAACATAAAATGAAAATTATATTTGGCAAAGGATTCGATCTTTGATAAAATGATTTGTTCTTATTACAATCCTTACTCTGAAATAGATGCAGATTGATTCATCACTTTGGCTATGAAACACGCAAATGAACAAACGTATTAAGCAAACATGATTTTATTAGCCTTGAAAATGTTGATTGGAAATAAGACCTCTTGCTTAGGAGTTATTTTTGGCATTTTTCTCACAACCCTTCTTGTTTCTCAGCAATCAGCCATTTTTTTAGGACTACTCACTAGATCTTATCGAATGGTTACAGACATTCCTGCTCCAAATATTTGGGTGACTGACCCTGCAACTGAAAGCGATGACAGAGTAAGATCTATGCCCGAGGGATATTTAGATATTGTTCGAAGTACTCCTGGTGTAGATTGGGCAGTCCCTATTAGTCGCTCTAATGTTTCTTTAATCACGCCTAGTGGGACATTTGAAGTTTGTAAATTATATGGTATTGATGATGCAACTTTAATTGGTGCCCCGGTAGAAATAATTGAGGGTAACGTTAAAGATTTAAGACGAGAAGGAGCGGTGATTGTAGACGTATATGCGGCACATAGCTCTCTAGCCACCATAACGAATGAAGGAAAAAAACGTCCATTAAAAATAAGCGATGAAATTGAAATCAACAACCGTCGAGCAGTCGTTGTAGGAATTTGTAAAATTACGCAAGGTTTTTATCCTCAGCCCATTTTATTTTCTTCCTACACTCAATTTAAATATTTCAACCCTCTTATAGGCGATAGAATTGAATTTATTGTCGCCAAAACAAATCCAAATAGAAGTGTCGAAGAAGTCAAACAAAAAATTAATGTTCATCCTAATTTAAATGCATTAACCAAAGAAGAATTCGAATCAAAAATTATTGAATCCTTCCTAAAAACAGGAATTTTAATTAACTTTGGTTTATCAGTAGCACTAGGAATCATCATTGGTTTTTCAATTGCAGGACAAATTTTTTATAGTATGACGCTTGAAAACTTAATGTACTATGCTTTAATTAAAGCTGTGGGCGGAACAAAAAAAATGATTTTTAACATGATTATTGTGCAAGCTCTATTGGCTGGACTCATTGGTTTTTCCCTTGGCATAGGAGCTACCCTGCTTTGGGGAGAGGCTATTCAAGGAACTACCTTGGCTTTTTTATTTCCTTGGCAATTATTGCTGTTCACAGCGGTTATTGTTCTTTTAATCTGCTTTCTTACAACAATGTTATGCATTCGGAAGGTCTCAACAGCCGATCCTAAAGTGTTGATGGGTAATTAAACAAATCTTTTATGAAATTCTATCTCCTTACTTACAAAGCACTTTTAAAATATTTATCAGAAAGGATTTCATGAAAGAAATAGCAGTTAAATGTCGAGGAATTACAAAAAGTTATGGAACAAAAGAGAATCGAGTCGATGCTTTAAAAGGAATTAATCTTGACATACATCAAAGTGAGCTCACCCTTTTGGTAGGGCCATCAGGATCTGGAAAAACAACTTTACTCTCCATTATTTCGACAATTCTCACACCAGATGCAGGCGAACTTTATTTATTCGAACATGAAATTCATCGGATGAGCGAAAAAGAAAAAGCTTTATTTCGTCGAGATCAACTAGGAATTGTTTTTCAATCCTTACTTTTGATTCCCACTTTGACCGTTTTAGAGAATGTCTCTCTTCCTCTGCTTGTCGCTGGGCATACCCAAGAAACGGCCGAAAAAAAAGCTAGGCAATTTTTAGAATACCTTAAAATGGCCCATCGGTCTCACGTATCTCCCGCTTCTCTGTCTAAAGGGCAGCAACAACGCGTTGCTATTGCTCGAGCCATGACAAATGAATCTAAAATCATTGTTTGCGATGAACCAACAAGTGCTCTAGATCAAACTTCGGGAGTAGAAGCTATGAATCTATTAAAAGAACTTTCGTCTAATCATTCAAAAGCTATTTTAGTCGTCACTCATGATCATCGCATATTTTCATTTGCGGATAGAGTTGTCGAAATGAGTGATGGACAAATCCTATCATCTGGAAAAATATGAAACGATCTTACTTTTTTTTTATTTGTGCTTTGAGCATAGCTTCCCTATTTTTAATTGTTTTTTCCATGTGGAAAGAATCTCACCCCAAAGAAGTCCTTAAGGCTTTAGACATCAAAAGACCCGCGTCTCCTTTTAGTTCTTACATTGCTGCTGTAGGAGTTGTCGAAGCTGGTAGCGAAAATATTTTTATTGGAACCCCCATCAATCGAATTGTAGATAAAATTTTTGTGACTGTCGGCAATGAAGTGCATCAAGGCGATCCGCTTATTCAATTTGAAAATCGCGATTTAGAAGCCAACTTAAAAATACAAGAATTAGCTTATCAAATCGCTCAAGCTCACGTTCAAAAATTAGAATCTTTTCCAAGAAAAGAAGATCTTCAATCTGCTGAAGCCTCATTAAAAAAAGCTGGCATTGAGTACCTTCTTGCTAAAAACCAATATGAGATGACTCTTGGAATGCAAGATAGCCGTGCATTAAGCCAAGAAGAAATGAACCGTCGTCTGTTTCGTTATCAAGAGGCTGAAGCTAATAAAAATCAAATGCAAGCAAATATGGAGAAAATCCGAGCCGGAACCTGGCTACCGGATCTAAAAATCGCGCAACTAGAGGCCCTTCAAACGAAAGCTCGCATGAATGCTGCCAAAATAGATATAGAGAGAACACTTCTTCGCTCACCAATCACTGGTAGAATTTTGCAAATCAACATTCATGAAGGAGAACATGCTGGGCAAGATAGCTCTAAAATGCCTATGATTGTCCTTGGTAACACCAATGAAAAACATTTAGAGGTAAGCATTAACCAATTTAATGCCCCCTATTTTAAATCAGATGCCCCAGCAGTTGCCTTTTTGCAAGGGGATTCTAATATCAAATTTCAACTTGAGTTTATCAAATTCGAACCTTATTTGGTTAACAAACAAAACTTTACTAATAACCTAATAGAAAAAGTGGATAGTAAAGTGTTAAAAGTGACTTACCGCTTTAAGGAAAATGATCAAAATATTTTTGTTGGACAAGTCATGGATGTTTTTATTCAAGCTGAATACCCTTGGAAATAAGAAATGCGTATTATCTTTTTTTCTTTTTTAATTTTTACAAGTTTATTAACAAGTTGTTGTTCTCATAAAAGCTATGTCCCACCGTCACTTGACATCCCTTATGAATGGAATAGCCCTCTTTCTGACGGAATGCATACAAATTCGCCCAAACACCTTATTTGGTGGGAATCATTAAATGATCCTATATTAAATCGATTAATAAAATTAGCTGCTTTTCAAAATCTAGATCTCTATCTTGCCGGAACAAGAATTCTCGAAGCTAGACTACAAAGAAAAGGTAAGAATAGCGATTTATATCCACACGTAGATATGTTTTGCAGTTACAGTCATATAGAATCTCATCAAAACGTAGTCTTAAATAGAATTTTAAAACATTCTCAAAATAAACTAAAAACCAATTCCTCGAAGTTAAATTTATTTGAAATTGGTTTTGATGCAGATTGGGAAATTGATTTATTTCAATCAAATCAATATGAAATGAATGCGTTAGAAGCACAAATTGAAGCCAACGAGGAAAATTTTAATGACATATGGGTGACTCTTTCAGCTGAAATTGGAAGAAATTATATTGAACTAAGACATTTACAGCATAAATTGATTCTCCTCAATAAACAGATTGAATCTCAAGCTGATATTCTTCATCTAACCGAAGAACTTCTCCAAATCGGAATGGCAAATTCGATTGATATTTTGACTGCCACACAACAACTGGCCACTCTAAAAGCTCGAAAACCCGTTATTGAATTCTCTATTCAAAAAATAATCTATCATTTATCGATTCTGCTCGGACAATTCCCAGGGGAAGTGGAAGGACTCCTAGAATTTTCTAATCTTCCTTGTTTACCTGTTGAAAAACCTATCGGTATTCCTTCAGAATTATTGAGAAGGCGGCCAGATATTAGACGAGCTGAGCGACAATTGGCAACAGCCACAGAAAATATTGGAAGCGCAGAAGCTGCTCTCTTCCCCAAACTTTCCTTAAAAGGATTTGTCGGAATGGTTACACCTCATTTAAAATCCCTTCTCAACCCAACAATGGCCGGTACCTGGTTTGTAAATCCTCAGCTTTTAATGCCTATTTTTAATAGCCGTTTATTGAAACGAGATGTTGATTATCATAAGCTTAAAACCAAGCAAGCTTTATTTGAATACCAGAAGACAGTTTTAGAGGCATTAGAAGAAACTGAAAATGCTATTGCTTCTTTTCACTACGAATTGGAACGTCATCAACAACTTTCTGTTGCTTACTCCGCAGCTCAAGAAGCCCAAAGAGGCACTTTAGAGCTTTATCTAAAAGGATTTAAAAATTATTTAGAAGTCCAATTTACTAATCGAGCTCTCATAGAAATAGAAGAAGCTTTTAATGAAAGTCAGATGCAATTAATTCTTCACTATATTGCTCTTTATAAATCCTTAGGAGGAGGATGGAATTTTTTAGAAGATTCAAAAGAGCAATCATCTTAATAGAAAAACAAGTTTTTTCCGAATTTTTAATTGAGTAATTCTTATTGAAATGCTATGCATTACCAAACATATTCTAGAAAAAATTAGTAAATTCTCTCTCGCGAGGCCACATCTTGCCAACACAAACATCTTTTTTTCGACAAACTTTTGGTCCTTTGATTCTTTTATCACTTTGCCCTCCCACTGTGTTTGCTTTTTGGTACACCAATACTTATTTAGAAGGCTCTCTTTTTCGTTTTACAGAATTTGCTTGGCAACAAGGTTTTCTGTCCACATTAAAAACGATTTGGTTTCCTTATTTTTTTGGAACTTCTATAGCCTGGACAATGTTAGTAATTTTTGCTTCTCTTCAACTTATTTTAATGCGCATTCTGCCTGGAAAGGGCTATGAGGGACCAATAACTCCTGCTGGACACGTTCCCCTTTATAAAGCAAATGGATTTTCTGCTTTTATTGTTACGATCTCCATTTTTTTAATCGCATCCTGTTATTACCAACTGTTTGCTCCAACAATTATTTATGACAATTTTCCGGGTCTACTTGGAGCCTTGAATATATTTAGTTTATGCTTTTGCTTTTTTCTTGTCCTAAAAGGGCACTATTTTCCCTCAAATGGCGATGTTGGAGGATCGGGAAATATCATTTTTGATTATTATTGGGGAATGGAACTTTACCCTCGCTTACTCGGTTGGGATATTAAGCAATTTACTAACTGTCGATTTGGAATGATGAGCTGGGCTTTGATTGTGATTTCTTTTGCTGCTAAACAACAACAGCTTGATGGATTAAGCGATTCCATGTTTGTTGCAGTAGCTCTTCAACTGATTTATATTACAAAATTTTTTATCTGGGAACCTGGATACCTTCGTTCGTTAGATATCATGCACGACAGAGCTGGTTACTATATTTGTTGGGGATGTCTTGTTTGGGTTCCAGGTATTTATACATCCCCTACTCTCTATTTAGTTGATCACCCCAATCACTTAGGTTTAGCTCTATCCAGTTTATTATTTGTCGCTGGAGTGATTGGAATTTTAGTTAACTATTTGGCAGATCGACAAAGACAATTAGTGAGAAAAAATCAAGGAAATTGCCGTATTTGGGGGAAAGAACCCATTTTGACAATTGCAAAATATACAACACAAACAGGAGAATCGAAACAAAATCTTTTACTTGCCTCTGGCTGGTGGGGTTTGTCTAGACACTTTCATTATCTTCCTGAACTGCTTGGAGCCTTTTGTTGGAGTGCACCAGCTCTATTTGAGAATTTTCTACCCTATTTTTATTTTGTTTTCTTGACCATTTTATTAACTGATCGCGCCTTTAGAGATGATCAACGCTGCTCAAAAAAATATGGGGAAGATTGGAAAATTTATTGTCAAAGAGTCCCTTATAAAATTATTCCCTTTGTTATTTAAGACATTGATATATTCTTAAATGCAGATTTTGTTTGTTACATCTAAATGAATAATCTCATCCGTTGCATTTATGGTTAGGGATCTTTCTATAAGATTGATCCCAAAACACCTCATTTCAAAAACAAAAATTTATCTAAATTGTACTTTTATTACTGAAGTTTGGTATAGTTCTTAAAAATTCATAAAATTTTGTTTATTTTTCAATTAAAAATAAGTTTATTTATGTCTGATTTTGAACAACATTCCCGTGATGAAAGTAAAATTTCACCCATGATGATGCAGTGGCACGCCTGTAAAAAAATGGCGGGCGATGCCATTTTATTTTTTCGAATGGGTGATTTTTATGAAGCTTTTTATGAAGACGCTCAACTGCTATCTAAGGAGTTGGAGCTGACATTGACTAAAAGGCAAGAGATTCCCATGAGTGGAATTCCTTTTCATACAAGTGAAGGATATATCGATAAACTTGTCGCTAAAGGATTTCGAGTTGCCATTGCAGAACAAATAGAAGATCCTAAAAAAACTAAAGGCTTAGTCAAGCGAGAAGTTGTTCGTGTTGTGTCTCCTGGAACAGTTATTAACTCCTCTCTTCTTTCCGACAAAAACAATAATTTTTTTGCTGCCTTAGTAAAAGTGGGGCAAATTTTTGGATTAGCTTTTTTAGATTTGACGACTGGTGAATATTGGGTGAGTGAATTTACGCAAGAAAGAGAACTTTTAAACGAGCTTTATCGTTTACACCCTGCTGAATTTTTAACTTCTGAAAAATTCAAAGAAAAACATGCTTCCTTGTTTGAAGAAATGCAACAAACATATTCTTTTTTAGTCAATACATTAGAAGACTGGCAATTTGAGCATCAACAGGCACATGATTTCCTCATTAATCATTTCAAGGTTCAACGCTTAGATGGTTTTGGACTAAGCGGAATGGTTGCAGCTATCAATGCCGCAGGGGCTTTATTAAATTATTTACAAGAGACACTGTGTCTACCAATCCAACATATTCAAAGCATTCGTTGCTATTCTTCTTCTCAGTTTATGATGTTAGATCGAATGACACAGCGTAATCTGGAACTAACGCATTCTCTACAAGATGGAAGTAGACGTCATACATTGCTAGGTGTCATTGATCAAACGCAGACTCCTATGGGCGCTCGTCTCATGCATCATTGGGTTAAGCAACCTCTTTTAAAAGTTTCTGAGATTCATCAAAGGCAAAATGGGATCCAAGCTCTATTAAATCACGAACACATTGTAGATCAACTACAAAATCTATTCCTTCAAATTAAAGATATTGAACGCTTGATGATGAAAGTCAGTGCTTGCTACGCTACGCCTCGGGACCTTATAGCTCTCCATTTTTCTTTTAAACCCATTGCATTTATTAAATCTCTTTTGTTAAACATTCCTTCAGAATGGATAAATGAGCACGCACAAAAACTTGATCCTCTATTTAAAATGAATGCGTTAATATCCAATGCAATCGTAGAAGAGCCGCCTCTAAGACTTGGTGAAGGGAAAACGTTCCGACAAGGTTTTCATCGTGAATTAGATGAATTGCGAGAAATCAGTCATGACAGTAAAGCTTGGATGGCTCGTTACCAAACTCAAATCAGAGAAGAAACCGGTATTAAAACCCTGAAAGTAGGTTTTAATAAAATGTTTGGCTATTTTATCGAAGTCAGCCGTGGTCAAATAGATAAAATGCCTGATCACTTTATACGTCGACAAACCCTTGTTAATGCTGAACGGTATATCACACCTGAGTTAAAAGAATATGAAAGCAAAGTCTTAACAGCGGAAGAACGCATTAACTCTATTGAAAGTGAACTCTTTCACCAACTTCGTTTAGAAGTTGCTTCATATACTAAAAATGTATTAGAAGTTGCTCAAGCATTAGCTAAAATTGATTGTTTAATATCTTTAGCCAATGTAGCAAAAAAGTATTGCTATACATGCCCTGTCATTGATGACAGCTCCATTCTTGTGATCGAAGAAGGAAGGCATCCAGTAATCGAGACAGTGTGCCGACATGAAAAATTTATTCCCAATGACACGTATTTAGATGATCAAGCTAATCGATTGCTCTTAATCACAGGCCCTAACATGGCAGGAAAATCGACATATCTGAGACAAGTAGCTTTAATTGTCATTTTAGCTCAAATAGGTTCTTTCGTTCCAGCAGCTAAAGCTCACATAGGAATTATCGATAAAGTCTTTACACGAATAGGTGCTAGTGATGACTTATCTAGAGGACAGTCAACTTTCATGGTTGAAATGACTGAAACGGCAAATATTTTAAACAATGCCTCTTCTCAATCTCTCGTTATTTTAGATGAAATCGGTCGGGGAACAAGTACATATGACGGCATATCAATTGCTTGGTCTGTGGCAGAATATCTTCTAACAACAGAAAAAAGAATGGCTAAAACATTATTTGCAACTCATTACTGGGAACTTACAAAATTAGAAGAGAAGGTTCCAGGTGCTGTTAATTACAACGTTGCTGTTCATGAAGCGGACGATCACATTACATTTTTAAGAAAAATCATCAAAGGAGGAACTGACAAAAGCTATGGAATCCACGTTGCTCGCCTAGCTGGGCTTCCACAAGCCGTTTTAAACCGTTCTAAAGAAATTTTAGAACATTTGGAAGAAAATGCGAATCGTAAGAGTGCTTTTGAGCCTACCCGTTCAAAAAAGAGTATGGTTTCTAAAGTAAAAGTTCCTTCAACTGACTTTCAATTGAACTTATTTCCATCATAAATCAATGTTTTTACTCAAAATTTTTCAAACTCTAATTTTCACTTAAAATATTTTTATTATAAGTTGTTTACAGTTAGTTGATTAGGTAAAAAACTAATTTATTTAAAAAAATAAATTATTTTTTTATTGACAACGAATTTAAGAAAATGAATAGATAAAGGAGTGTTAATTAAAACACATGCTGTTTCAGTCTCATGGTATACAGTAGACAAGTACGGCTACTAACCACGACAATTAAAAAGCAGTCAAAATTTTTAAGGAGGCTTCTATGGATAAAAAACAACCTCAGCCACAAAAACAAAATCCTAATCAAAAGCAACAACATCAGCAAAAAACAGAACATTCAAAAAATTCGTCGCAAAAGAAATCTTAATCGTTGTTTGCTAGTCAAATAGTTTAAACTATTTCAACCGCGTAATTAAAAGTTACGCGGTTGCTAAATAAAATCAAAAATAGTTATTAAATAATCTTAATCTTTTTTGTTATTCAATAGTATATTTCATAAGTAAATTAGTTTATTTATTAAATAAATGTATTTATTTTTTGAAAATTCTCGTTTTTATATTTTTATTTAAGTTTTCTTTTTCGTATGCTAAGCTTTTAGCAAATGAAAGCAGGTTGAGGCGTGTTTACACAAATTCCAGGACCGACCAAACACTTCAACGCATACTATCAAGATAATTCATTATTGATTCAATTTGTCATCATGGAATTTCTAAACGTTCACCAGTTTGTTTGCCATATTCAAAAATGGATGGATCATCATCATTTCCCGCCAGGAAAAATAGATTACTCTATTTCTCCCTTACTTCACTTACTTAATCAGCTTTTAGGAACGCACCCCAACCAAGAGCATATTACGATATCTAAATGGATTAAAGGCCCTTTAACAAAAATGAAAGACTACTGTGAACAATTTTCAAAAAACCCTTCACTCACCCCATCTCATTTAAAACTTTATGATTCTGTTTACCAAACGTGGCATCTCGCTAATCATCAAATGAACCTTCTTCATACTTTTCAATTGTGCCAAATGGTAAAAGCCAAAGTTACTTTTCCCCCTTATTTTCACCGTTCTTTTAAACAGCTTTTGAAATTATTTAACGTTACCGCTAAACAAATTCCTAAAGTTGCCAATTTGTATTGGAACAATGAAAATGTGATTTATTTCTTAATCAGAAAAAAAGAACAGCTCGTTAAAGTTTATGGAGAAGAATGGACTTATAAACATTTCAAATCTTTCGCTAAACAAAATACTTTACTCCCTCTCTTAATACAAAGGTATGAGCAAAGGGGATTCCATTATTTAAATTTAGAGAAAAGACAAATGCTTCAAAGGGGATTGTAAATGGAAAATATTAGGGAAAAATATACACAGCTTTTATCATTAACACGACTCTTTCTAGCTAGAGAGCATAAACTAAATGAAACTCTCTTAAGTTTTCCTAACTCTTACGCACATTTTAAACCTTTTTTAAGCCATTCTCTAAAAAATCAACAATCAATTAAAAATCAATCTTTTGCCTCTTCTAATAACGCCAAACCAGTTCCCTCCCCTTCTCCTTTTTCTACTGCCCCTTATTCAAAGCCGCCTACTTCACCAGATTTGCAGCCGTCTACACCTCCTCTTACTATTTTCTCCCCTAATCCTCAACCCACTATCACTGAACTTGAAAGCCCTCCGCCACAAAAAAAAGAGCCTGAGATTTTAAAACAAGTTGAAAAAACAAAATTTCCTCCTCTTCTTACTTTAGAACCCATGGTTGCTGTTTCTCCTACAATTGAAAATCAAGAGTTCAAAGAAATTTTAAAAAAAAATTTTCCCTCTTATACACTTTCCAACACTATTCCAAATGACCAATTTGCCAAAAAATTAATGAATAAATGGACGTACGAACGGCAAGTACCGTCCATCGTGATTCTCTCTTTTGGTAACCAAGAAAGTCATTTAAAACTTTTAAAAAATATTGCTAAAGCAATTAGTTTACGTTTTGCTCCATCAAGAGTCATCTCTGCATTGAAATTGGAAAAAGAAAAACAATGGAATAAATTATTCGAAGCTAAAGAGCTATGCCTTGTCATTGCCAGTGATTATCATCTCTATTTACAACCAGATTTAATGAGTTATTATAGAGAAGAACCTAAACTAGGCAAACATTTCCTTCAACAAACTCCCCTTCTTTTGCTCTCCGATTTAGATCTTTACCTTAAAGAACCTCAGCTAAAATCTCTCTTGTGGAGAGCTATATGTAATGAATTAACACCTCTCACGAAAATCTCAACAACTAGCTAAAAATGAAACCTTTTGCCGCTATTGCTTCGGTTATTTTAGATATATCGATTGACAAAACATTAGATTATGGAATTGTTCCTTCTCAATTAGAAGCAGCTCAAAAAGGAAGTCGCGTAGAAGTTCCTGTTCGAGGACACTCAAGGACAGGCTATATTGTGGAAATTAAATCAGGTTCCAACTTTAAAAATATCAAACCAATTACACGTTTATTATCCGAGACTCCTCTTGTTCCCGAAGAACTATTTAAGCTCGCTTTATGGGTAGCAAAATATTATTGTGCTCCGTTAAGAGATATTTTCCGTATTATTTTACCTCCCAGTGTACGCAAAGGAATGAAAGAAAAAGAACAACTTTTTGTTGTACGGGGCAAATCTAAAGAAATTCTTAGACAGGTTTGTGTTGATATTAGAGAGAAAAAACCAGCGCAGGCTTCTGTATTGGAAGTTATGTTGCAAGTGAAAAACGGCATTTTACTTTCTAAGCTTCTGGAAGAAAGCAAAAGTTCTCGAAGTAGTGTTTTATCTTTAGCCAAACAACAACTTCTTATTGTCGAAACAATCAAAATTGACCGTTCTCCACTTGTGGATGAAGACTATTTTATGACTAAACCCAAAATATTGAATGAAGATCAAGCGGTAGCTTTAAATAAGATCGATGCCTCTTTAAATGCAAAAATCTTTCAGACCCATTTAATCCACGGTGTAACAGGAAGTGGAAAAACAGAGATATATCTCCAAGCAATAGAAAAAGCTCTGAAGTTAGAAAAAGGAACGATCATGCTCGTTCCTGAAATTTCTTTAACAGCACAAACGATTCAACGTTTTAGAAGTCGTTTTGCAGAAAAAATTGCCATTTTACATCATCGATTAAGCGAAGGTGAAAGACGAGATGAGTGGCATAAAATTCGTGAAGGGCGAGCTAAAATTATTGTTGGTGCTCGCTCAGCCATTTTCAGCCCAGTGGTTAATTTAGGATTAATTATTGTTGATGAAGAACATGAGCAATCTTATAAGCAAAATGAAATGTCGCCTTGCTATCAAGCTAGAGATGTTGCCGTGATGCGTGGGAAACTCGCTCAAGCAACTGTTGTGTTAGGAAGTGCAACGCCAAGTCTAGAAAGCTATTATAATGCTCTCAATGGAAAATATGCCTTGAGTGTTTTACACAAACGAGCAGATGTAGCTACCCTTCCAGACGTGACTATTGTCGATATGAGAAAAGAATTTGAACGAGCAAAAACGTTGACAAGTTTTTCTGAAGTTTTATTGTCTGGAATTGAAAGAAGACAAAAACAAGGTGAACAAGTCATTTTATTTCTCAATCGGAGAGGCTACCATACAACGCTTCTATGTCAAGATTGTTCTCATATTGTTAAATGCACTCATTGCGAAATTCCTTTAACATTTCATTTAGGAGACAATCATCTTTCCTGCCATTTATGTGGTTATCAAATTTCTCCACCTCCTAAAGAATGCCCTTCCTGTCGAGGAACCAAGCATCTTAAATTTCGAGGAGCTGGAACAGAGCATGTTGAAAAAGCCCTTCATGCTATTTTTCCTCAAATACGAACAATGCGAATTGATGCTGACACTACGAAACACAAAGGAAGCCATCAAAAATTACTCCGTGATTTTGGAACTGGAAAAGCGGATGTATTGATTGGTACACAAATGATCGCAAAAGGATTACATTTTCCAGAAGTTACCCTTGTTGGCGTTCTTAATAGTGATGCAGGACTTAATATTCCCGATTTCCGAGCTTCTGAAACAATTTTTCAGCTAATTACACAAGTGGCGGGTCGATCAGGTCGTGGTGTGACAAAAGGAGAAGTCATTATTCAAACTTCCATGCCTGAAAATTCTACTATTCAGCATGCTGCCAAGCAAGACTACGCAGGATTTTACGAAGAAGAAATTGCTGTGCGTGAAATGTTCCACTATCCTCCTTTTTCTCATCTCGCCAAATTAACCTTTAGTGGAAAGCAACCCGATCAAACATATGAAATTGCTCAGAAGTTTCGAGAATTGCTCATTTTTCAACTTCCCCAACACTACGAATTTAATCCTGTTATTCCCTGTGGATATGCAAAAATCAAAGATCTTTACCGATATCAATTTTTGCTACGAGGCCCCTCTATGATTCCTCTCAATTTAGTTCTAGAAAATTTAATGCAAAAATTTTCCATCCCTAAGGGAATAAAGTTGTTCGTCGATATTAATCCATCTTCAACTTTTTTTTGAAGGCTGTCATGCTTACTTTTGATTAGCTTGACTAAATGATAAATTACGCCCTCTATTTCTTTTTTTAAACTATATTATTAAAAAAAATTTTATCATTTTAATTTCCAAATGAATTTACATTAATCATAAATTACATTTATTAATGAAAAAATAAACTTATATTAAAAAAATTATTAAATAAAAAATATCATTTAAATTTAACAATCATCTATCTTTCAAATAGCTTGAAATTAAATAGTTAAAAGAATAAATTGATTTCCAAAATTTATTTCAAAACGTCATTAAATCCGCTTGTTCTTGATCAAAAGTTTATAAGGGAGTCATTCGTTCTATGTTGCCTATTTTAAAAAACCAAGATGTCAAAAAAGATCAAAATCACATTGCATTGAAAAATGATTCTTGCGAATCCTCTTCCCCTTGTTTTGATCATGAAGGAAATAAAATTAACTTTATTAGTTTGGGTTGTCCTCGCAATCTTGTTGATAGTGAAGTCATGTTAGGAATTTTATTAAAAGCAGGTTATGAAGTTGCCCCCACTCTCGAAGAAGCTGATTATTTAGTGATTAATACCTGTGGTTTTTTAGAGGCTTCTCGTCAAGAATCTATGGATACCGTTGAAGAGGTTCTCTCTCAACGAAAAAAAACAGCAAAGTTAATTGTTACTGGATGTATGGTTCAAACACATAGTGACGCTTTAAAAACCACATTTCCCAGTATTGATTACTTATTAGGATCAGGAGATGTAGAAGGCATTTTAAAGGCTGTTCAATCCACTCAAAAAGGGCAGATTATTTCTTCAGCAAGAAGCTACTTAGAGGCTGGTGAAGTTCCTCGACGCCTTTCTACTCCTAAACACTACGCTTATTTAAAAATTGCTGAAGGCTGTCGTAAACGTTGTGCCTATTGCGTGATTCCCACAATTAAAGGCCCTTTAAAAAGTAAAGGCAAAGAACAAATTCTCAAAGAGTTCAATCTTCTTCTTAATCAAGGTGTTAAAGAGGTCATTTTAATTGCACAAGATTTAGGGGATTACGGAAAAGATCAAGGGGCTAAAAAATTGACAGCTTTGCTAAACCTTTTGCAATCAATGCTAGAAATCAAACAAGCTTTTTGGCTTCGCCTCCTTTATTTGTACCCTGATGAAATTACTGATGAGTTAATTGCCTTAATGAAGAGTGATTCTCGCATTTGTCCTTATCTTGACATGCCTATTCAACATGTAAACAATCAAATCCTTAAATCCATGAGGCGAGCCACTTCAAAAGAAGATATTATCGAAATTATCACTAAGTTACGTCGAGAAATTCCAAACGTCGCCATTCGTACCAGTTTAATTGTTGGCTTTCCAGGGGAAACAGAAGAACAATTTCAAGAACTCATTCAATTTGTCCAGGACTATCCTCTTGAAAACGTTGGAATCTTTAAATTTTCACGAGAACCTGGTTCCCACGCTTACGATTTACCTAATCAAATTTCTGATGAAATGAAAGAAGATCGTTATCATCGCTTGATGCAGGTTCAGAAGAAAGTTGTGAAAAAAAATCTCAAAAAAATGATCGGTAAAAAAATTGCAGTTGTGGTGGAAGGTTATCACCCAGAAACGGAACTTCTCATGATTGGAAGACATACCGGTCAATGCCCAGATATTGATGGACAAGTCCTGATCAATGATGGACGGAAAGTAAAAGCTTTTGGAGAAATTTACACGGTTGAAATCACGGATGTTGCAGACTATGATTTAGTCGGACATGTCATCTAATAATTTAAACTTTAAATTATAAGCTTAGACAAGTTTTGAGAGAAATCCTCACTTATTGTATAAACAATTTGAAAATGAGGAGCCCCATATGAAATTTGCCCAAACAATTAAATTATTAAGAGAAGCCAACCGTCAAACAAAATTTTTTATTTTCATGTTTGTTCTTTATACGCTGGCATTAATTTGGACAACAGTGCAAGCTTATGCACGTCTTGAATACAGCCGCAGTGACGAGCAAAAACCCATTCAAGTTCGTATTCCCAATTTGGATTTAGAAAATACCCCTTTAAAGAAATAGATGAGTTTTATGACAAAAAAACCTGATTATCACCAACATGAAGAATACCAAAACCGCTTACGTAAACTTGTTGAAATACGTCAATGCAAGATAGATCCTTATCCCGCTAAATATACACCAACTCATACAGCAGAATCTCTTCATCAAGAATACGATACAAAACAAATTGGACATAGTGAAGATGCAGCTTCAGGATCCACACCTTTTGTTTGTTTGGCTGGCCGTCTTGTCCTTTTTCGTTCCATGGGAAAAAATGCCTTTGGTCATCTACAAGATGAAACAGGACGCATACAAATCATGTTTAATCGAGACCAAACACTAGTCACGAACTTTGAACCTAGTTCTGAAGAACCCGAATTATCTCCGTATAAATTCATCGAAAAAAAAATCGACCTCGGAGATATCATTGGAGTTGAAGGCTACTTATTCCATACTCAAAAAGGAGAACTAACTGTTTTTGTCAAACAGCTGACTCTTCTTTGTAAAACTCTACTTCCGCTTGCCGATAAACATGGTGGACTGGCCGATAAAGAATTGCGTTATCGTAAACGTTGGTTAGATTTGATTTCCCATTTAGATGTAGCTAAAGTTTTTCGTACCCGTAGTCATATCTTGAAAGAAATCCGATCTTACTTTGACCAGTATCAATTCTTAGAAGTAGAAACACCAATCCTACAAAGCATTTATGGAGGAGCAGAAGCCCGCCCCTTTATCACAAAATTAAATGCGCTGGATCAAGAAATGTTTTTACGTATTTCTTTAGAAATTCCTCTTAAGAAGTTAATTGTAGGAGGGATGCATAAAGTTTATGAAATGGCACGTGTATTTCGTAATGAAGGTATTGATCGCAATCATAATCCTGAATTTACCTTGTTAGAAGCTTATGCTTCCTATTGGGATTATTTCGATATGATGAACTTTGTGGAAAATCTTTTCGAAAAGCTTGCTCTAGACCTCTATGGAACCACGAAAGTTCCTTATACAGCACACGAAGGAGCTGAAACAATTTATGTCGATATGAAAGCTCCTTGGATTCGATTGACTATGAAAGAAAGCATTAAAAAATATGCTAATCTCGATCCTGATGTTTTATCTGATGAAGAGATGCGACATTTATTGCTCGAGAGTGCACATTGTGATCCTAAAAAAATTAAAGGATTAAGTCGCGGACTTCTGATTGCGGCTTTATTTGAGGTTTTTGTAGAACCTCATTTAATTCAACCCCATCATATTTACGACCATCCCATTGAGACAACGCCTCTTTGTAAACCACATCGTGATCTTAAATACCGCGAAGAAGGGCTTGTTGAACGTTTTGAAAGTTTTATTTTAACACAAGAAGTGTGCAATTCTTACAGCGAATTGAACGATCCTGAAATTCAACGTCATTTGCTTGAGCTACAGTCAGATCGCCGTGAAGCTGGTGATGAAGAAGCTAGTCCCTTGGACGAAGAATTTATTGAAGCGATTTGCCAAGGTATGCCTCCCACAGGGGGAATTGGAATTGGAATTGACCGACTGGTAATGATATTAACTAATTCTCATTCGATTCGGGATGTCCTCTATTTTCCTTGGATGAAAACAATTTAAAACACATCGCTATAACGGGTTAATTTGAAAGGAGAATTTTATGAATTTTTGGGATTCCCACGGTATTTTCTTTTTACTCTTTATCACGTTATTTCCTAGGTTGACAATGCTTTTTGCGGTTACCATTCCCTTTAATCCCCTTAGCTGGATGGGTTGGCTCTTTGCCCCTCATTTAACAGTTGCCATTTTAGCCACCCAATATTATTGGCAAACCAATCCCATTCTATGCATCATTGCTTGGTTTGTTGCTTTAGCAGGAACAGGTGGAGAAGCTAAAGTAGTGACAGTCGGAGCCCGCTACCGTCGATGACAGTAAATTAAAAACTCAAGTAAAAATAGCCACTGAAATTTGGATGAGTAGATAATCGGTGCATTGCACCGATTAAATCTGTCTCTTCGAAATTCAACAAAACAAAAATTTTGCTGACTTTGCTATTGCTATATATGCTCTCTTCAAAATGGTTTTCTAAATTCAGAGATAAAATTACTAATTTCTAACTATTGATAAGAGTAGATTATCAGATTCTAACTATGATACCCCCTTATAATAACGATAAACATAGGCAAAATCAGCAAGTCGATCTTGCGGCCATTGTTTTGCATATCTGCCTTCTTGAATTAAGCATAAGTCCCCTTCTTCATTAACAAGCGGATTTTTATTATCTCTTTTAATGATTTTTACTTGATCAATAAACGCAACTCCTTCTTCTGTCAGTTTACCAGTATGAGGGTGAATCTCTAATTCTGGCTGCCCCAAAAAAGCTGAAAGATCTGAAAAGCCCGATTTTGCCCTTATAAAAACAGAGAAATTAGCCATTGAAATTAAGTCAGTTAAGATAGCTTCATCTGCATTACATTGATTTGATCGATAATTAATGGTTACATCCTGACTATGACCATTTTGGTTAACAATAGTTTGAAACCTGGTTTTCAGGCTTGAGGGATCAACCGCATCAGTAAAAATATAAATATTCAAGGGTTTATTTTTATATTCATCTAAATTAAGGACATATGCGAGTTGCGCGTCATAATAACTTAAATCGGGAAAGCGTAAAGGATATAAAAATTTGTCTTGAAGATTATCAAAATCTCCACCGTCTCTTACTTGAATAGCAATATTAACTTTGCCTTCTACAGGTTCAACAATAGGAAATTTGATATGGCTAGCTGGAGCAAAGTCATCCTGATAGGCCTCTTTAAAAGCTTTATTTTCAGCCCAATTAATTTTAGGTCTCCAATCCCAAAAATAAGGAACCGTAAATATCCCCGGTCCTAAATCTTTTTTTTTTAATTCACCTCTACAAATTTTTTCGGCCTGTTCTTTACTAAGGAATTTAAAATTATTTGTTTTTGAAGATTCTTGAAGATGAAACTTATGATTTTCAGAAATTTTGAAAGAATCAGAATCGGGAAAAGGCCTAATAATCACAGGGACATTTAATTGATAAGCAATCCATTTTGCGCTTAAATAAAATTTAGCATAATCTCCAAGGCGAGAAATCTCAAGATAAGGGAAAGTAATAAAAGTTTGATTGATGAATGTATTTTGATTAATTTTAATAATCTCAGAAAGTTCAATATTATTTTGTTTAGCTATACTTCGAATTTTTGAAGAAAAAGAAAACTTATTGATTGCATGTTCTTTGATCCAAAAAATGGTTCCGATTAATAAATCGAATGTGATTGGAATTAACTTACAGAGGTTAAAAATTTTTTTAGAAAAAGACTCAATTTTATTTATAGATTTATTTTCGTTATTAGTAAAAAAAACTTCTTTAAAATTAAAAGAAAAAGTTTTGAAATATTTGTCACTATTCTTTATATTTTCTAACATTTAAACCATTTTTTATTCTGTTAATTATAATTAATGTAAGTTGCAAATAACTAATTTATTAAAAAATTTGTTGCAACTGCTACTAGAAATCCTAAAA
>NZ_BASL01000779.1:0-29037 GCF_000648255.1 Candidatus Protochlamydia sp. R18
GCTTTAATGGTTTTTTGAAGCCCTTCTTTAGAGACATTTAGCTCAAGGAGCCTTTCTTTAAAAGGAAGAGGAATTTCTCTTTGGTTTTCACGCAATGCGCGTACTGCTTTCACTAAAGACTCTTTAAGCGTATAAAGATAGGTATCATTCACTTCGGCAAATAAAGAGTGATGACAAGCTTCTGTGCCTGTTTGTTCTGAGCCAATATAAAATTGTTTTTTGGCTGGTAGCCAATCAATTTGACATTCCAACCCAGAGTAAGCTATGCCCATGTGAAGAAAAAGAAGCAGCCGCGCTTGCGCATGCATGTCAATTAATTTTGCAGGGGGATTTCCATTTTTATCTCCCCGATTGTTATAGGCATCCATTTCAGCAATGAATTGACCAAGCTTCAAAGAAAGGGGTTTATCAATTTGGAAAAAGGGTTCTACAGCTTTTGCAATAAATTCTTTTGCATTGATATAAATTTCTCTATTGCTCTCTAAACCAAAGGAAGAACGTTTTTCAAGTTTAGGTGGGTTTATTTTATCATCTGCTTTAGATTTTGTTCCCCTAGAAGGCATTGCAGCTGGAAAAGTTTCTTGATAAACTTTACTCTCTTTTTCAGTGCTTTTTCTTGTCGGCAAACTTCTGCTGCTATCCAAAGAACTGGTATCCTCGGCTTCTAAAGCCTCTTCTTCTTCTTTTGTTCGCCTAGGCAATTTATGAGGGGGAGATGAGTCGGGAGTAGATAAACTTTGCATGGCGGCCTGAGCCGTTTCCTCAGTTTTTTGATGGATATCCTCGCCTATTTTTTCCTTTCCTTTTTGTTTTCTTTTTTTTCCTTCTGCAGCTTGCAATGCAGGTTGTTGGATATTTTGTCCTTGAGATGGATGACTTGGAAAAGGTCCGGTTGGATTGGTCATAGCTAAATCCCCCTTTTTTCCTCCTACAGTGCAATTTACATGCCAATCCAAACTGAAGATGAAAAAGTTGGTTTTTAATAGCGGAAAAATGAGCGTGATCTGGGAATGCAATAAAAGATCAAAAGCCAGCGAATTCTCTATGAAAACATCTAGGTAAAAGAAATAAATAGCCGTTTTTGGCCTGCTTAAATTTGCAAAACTAACCAAATCATTAAAAAGCTCTCTATTTCACGGATAGATTTAATGTCTATGATAAAACCATTCTTTGGAGTCAACATCAACGAGTTAGCAAGCAATCTGGTCAGACAAGCGACGTAGAAAGATTTAATTGTACTCTTAAGACAAAGATATGCAAGGCTTGTAAGGAAAATACTTTCATTTTCTAAAAACTAACCAATCCCATTTAGTTAATAAAATATTTTATTTGCGATTACAATAGACAATTGAGAGCCTTACCTATTTAGCACTATCTAATTTTTTAATACAAATTCATACGATTAAACCTCATTCACTTTTCCTCGATTTTTAACCATATGATTAAACTCTCTCTATTTCAGAAAATTTAAACTTGGAATCTTTTAATGCTTTCGTTATTTAGAAATAATAGAACAAAAGTAGAAAATCATGGAGGAAAGAAGATGAAAGATAAAAATCCAATAGAACCCTTGCTTTCGCAAATTACAGAGATTCTGCATAAAATTCAAAATCATGAGGGCTCCATTTCCAATAATTTAACACCTCAAATTATAGAGGAAATCGAAAGACTAGAAAATGCAATTGCTCTTTTTAATGATGTAAATCAAAAGACTTTTCAAGATGCAAATATTGACGTTGAAAACTTAAAAATAGATTCCAGCCGCTCTCAGATGATTAGTGATAAAGATAAGCGTGTATTAAAGCAAGCGCAAGAAATCGAGAAAGATGCGAAAAAACTGCAGTTCGCCTTTTCAAAAATCATGGAAAGAGGACAAAAAGTTTCTGTTAAAAAAGAAGATCCGCTTAAACAAAAAATCAAAGAACGGCGTAAACGATTTAAACCCTTAGGTGGCGATAAAAATTGGATCCCTATGTAATAACAATTTTGATTGAGAAAATTTGCAAGGCATTCGTTTTTTTGTTAAATGATATTTAAATCCCTTTAAAGGAAAAAGAATGTCTGATCCAAATCTATTCAATCAAAATCTTTCCCTTTTAGCCCTGATCAATCCTCTTTTAGCTGTGAAACTCCAGTCCCTGCCTAATCTTCCCTCTTCCGCAACGAAACAGGAGGATGTTAACATTTTTATTCATAAGGAAAATGAAGCTTTAGAACAAACCTCTATCTGGATTCGAGAATTAGAAGTTGAAAATTGTGATGTTCTCTATATTTATGGACTAGGGCTTGGATATGCTTATGATGTTTTACAACCTTGGTTAAAAACTAACAGACATCGTTATTTAGTGTTTTTAGAAGATGAACCTGCAGTCATCCATTATTTTTTACAAACAGAAAAGTCTTCTGTTTTATTAAAAGATCCTCAGGTAGATATTATAGACATTTCCGAAGCTCAGCACGACCGCACAGTTATCCGCTCAATAACAGAAGACCATATTCTTCGTTCCTTTGCCATCACAGCGCTCCCTTCTTATTCGACTCATAAAGCCAATTTTTTTGCTACAATCAAAGATTTGATTGAATTTGAATCTGCTGAATTAAATATTCGCTATCAAGAATTGGCTCAATTTGGAATAGTTTTTTTTAATAATTTTTACCGCAACCTTTTCCAACTTCCCCAAGCTTACTTAGCAGACAATTTAGCCGGCAAATTCAAAGATATTCCAGCTATTATTTGTGGAGCTGGGCCTTCTTTAAACAAACAAGCTCCACTCTTAAAAAATTTATACGACAAAGCTGTTTTATTTGCTCCAGGCAGTGCTCTCAATATCTTAAGTCATCAAGGTGTTTGGCCACATTTTGGAGTTAATATTGATCCTACCCCTGAAACTTTTCATCGTCAGGTGATGAATAAAGCCTTTGAAACCCCTATTTTTTATCGTCATCGCTTGTATTATGAAGCTTTAACTGCCATTCATGCCCCTCGACTATTTTTATCAGGAGCCGTTTATTATTCAGTCGCTAAATGGTTTGAAGAACAATTTAATCTTCCTTCTTTACAACTCGAAGGAGGGTATAATGTTGTTCATACAGCTTTAGAAATTGCTCACTTTTTGGGATGTAATCCGATTATTTTTGTCGGATTAGATCTTTCCTATCAAGAAGGAGAGCATTATGCATCTGGCGTGGAAAGGCACCCACTTTTTCCTCAAAAAGCCGATCAAAAAACGCATTTAGGTCAACCTTTACAAGTTAAAAATAAGAAAGGAGAACAGGTCTGGAGTTATTGGCCTTGGATCGCTGAAGCTCAATGGATTGATCTTTATCAGCGTTCTCATCCCGATTTAAAAATTTTCAATGCCTCGGAAGAAGGAATTGGGCTTTTTTCTATTCCTAATCTTTCTTTAGAAGAACTCACTCAATCTCATTTGTCTCACTCTTTCGATATAAACGAAATGGTTCATCATAGGGTTCAAGAAGCTGGAAAAATTTCGGTTAGTCATTTGCACGTAAAAGAAGTAATAAAAACTTTTTATCTCAGCCTCAAAAATTGTGAAAATACTCTTCAGGATATATTAAATACCTCAAAAGAAAATGGGATGATATTTCCGGACAAATTGAAGCAAGAGCCTGGCTTCAATTATCTGTTAAACCAATTTGATGATTTTTTTATGGCATTTATTCAGAAAGATTTACGAAATTTAAATCGCATATCGAATGATTTAAAAATGATTAAAGAACGTGAACTAACAGAGGAACGATATCGTTTTCTTTGGCAAACGTGCAAGGTTAATCTAACAATTATTGAAAACACATTAAAAGAAAATTCACCGGCAAATCAAACGCTACCCGTTCAACATTTTCCCCTTTTTTCGAACTCTGACAGACAATCAACCTATTATGCATCCGGAAATGTTTATTCTACTTCATCCAGTCTTGGTAGACCATTTGAAGGAACTCATTATTACTTTTACGAGGATGGAACTTTAAAAAGTGAAATTAATTATCAAAAAAATATTTTGAATGGCATGGTCAAACTGTATTACCCTCATGGCCAAATAAAAAGAGAACTTTATTTTTCGAATGGTCAGCGAGAAGGAGTAGAAAAAAGTTGGTATGAAAATGGCCAACTATTTACAGAAGTGATATATCATCAGAATTTACCTAAACAGGCCAGATGTTGGTTTCCAGACGGAACGATTGCAAAGGACGTGATCTTATGACAATTTTGCCTTTTAATTCAGATAACTATGATAAAAATTTTGAGTTATTCTCTTCTCGTGATCCATTGGCAGCTTATCAACTAGAAGGGATTTTACAACAAGAGGAATTTACACCTTGTAAAACCACTAAAGGGGAGCCTAATTTATTTAAAAGAAAATTTGGAATAGATGATTATTTGCATGCGCAAACAGGAGCATTAGAAGAAGCGTCTACCTCAATTTCACCCGAGCTTTTAGAAAAAGGAGAAATTCTATATATTTATGGATTAGGACTAGGATATTTCTATGAGGTATTACAGCCCTGGCTTTTGCAAAATCCCCAAAGACATGTGATCTTTTTAGAAGATAATCTTGAAATCATTTACTATTTTTTATTCACTAACACTGCCTCTTCGTTACTTCAAAATTCTCAAGTTACTCTTTTTTATTTTCGTAACTATCAATCTGACTATGAAAGCTTCTGTAAACTTAACAGTGCTTTTATCAATAGACCTATTGAATTTCTGACGCTTCCTTACTATGCATTACGTAAAGAAATGGAAGCTTTAGCTTTGTGCTATGTTATCCTACATGACCATAAGATTTTAGAAGCTTTACACAATGAATATTTATCTGGTCAAAAGGGGTTTTTAACAAATTTTTACCAAAATATTTTTCATCTTCCCCAATCTCATTTTGCCACAAATCTTTTTGATCGATTTAAAAATATCCCAGCTATCATTTGTGGAGCTGGACCCTCTCTAGAAAAAAACATCCATAAACTCAAAGATCTAGGACAAAATGCATTAATTTTTGCGGGAGGTTCCTCTTTAAATGTGCTCAACCATGCAGGCATACAACCACATTTTGGTTTAGGATTAGATCCAAACCCTGAACAAACCCATCGCTTATTAACTAACCATACTTTTCACATTCCTTTTCTTTATCGTTTACGAATTTCACATGCTGCTTTTCAGCTCATGCAAGGGCCTAAAATCTATGTTTCAGGATCAACAAATCAACTGGCATCTTGGTTTGAAAAAGAGTTAGATATCGCAGGACCACAATTAGATGAAGGACACAATGTCGTTAATCTATGCACAGAAATTGCTTATAAGATGGGCTGTAACCCTATTATTTATGTTGGAATGGACCTTGCATACACCGAAATACAACCCTATGCAAAAGGCATTTCTACTCATCCCCTCTGGATCGATATCAGCCAACCTTATCAAACAGGTGATCAAAAAGCTGTATTAAGAACTGATATTTTTAATCAGTGGATTAAAACTAAATGGGAATGGATAGCAGAAGCTAATTGGTTAGGTCAATTTGCAAAACATCACTCTGATATACAAATGATTAACGCGACTGAAGGTGGCTTAGGTTTTCCTTCAGTTCCTAATCTTTCTCTAGAGGAAGTTTCCAACCTGTATTTGACTAAATCTTATGATATTTTAAATTGGGTTCATGCCGGAATCCAAAACCAACCACCCAAAATCACAAAACCCATTCTTTTAAACTTAATCAATCAACTCAAAAATAGTTTAGACAGATGTTTAGAAGATTATCGTTCAATAATAAAAACTAAACAAACGGTTCAAATTTTTGCTTCTTCGACTACCAATTTTTTTGATACACAAACGATTATAACAGACAGCAGCATCAAAACAGAAATTGGATATCGACACTTCTTAGATATGTTTGACATGGCTTATCAATATCTCCAAAAATCACATCAGCTGATTCACGCCAAAAAAAGTAATGAGTTTCAAGAAACCTTAGAACGTTTTTGTTTTTTAGAAGAGGTACTCTCGCAGAACATCCAGTTAATGAACGAAGGAATTCAAAAGTTTATTTTTTCTCCTCCTCCAATTGCCCTTGCTTATCAAAAAAGAGCTTTTTCTCATTCAATGGGGGAAATATACCGATTCGAAGATGGCCATTTGGAAATTCAAGATCCCGAATTAGGCATTTGTATTCAAGAAACGTTTCATCCGAATCTAAACACAGATCGTCTCACGGCTTTTTTCCCAAATGGACAATTGCAATATGAAATGTTTTATGATCAGCAATTGCTTCACGGGCCTTCTCGTTTCTATCAAGAAAATGGCCAGTTATTAGCTGAAAGCTGGTTTATCAAGGGAAAACGGATAGGAAAAACAATTCAATACTTTAATCAAGGCAATCTTTATAGCGTTGGCCGCTATAAAGAAGGATTACTGCATGGAAAACAAGAGTATTTTTATGCTAACGGATCTCCTCACATTGTGACTCACTATTTCAATGGATTATTAAATGGAGAAGTTTTTGTTTATACACAAGATAGTAAAATCATTAGAGAATTGCATTACCTAAGCGGAAAACGGCATGGTGTTGAAAAGATGTGGGATCAAACTGGTCAACAAATTTTAGAATGTCATTATCAAGAAGGAGTCCCTACTGGCAAAGCGATCCAATGGAACCTCAAAGGAGAAAAAAGGAAAGAAGTGATGATTTATCATTTCCCTGATGATTTCGATCTAAAGGTTTGGGATGAGCAGGGACAATGTATCAAATCCTATGAACGTGGCATCGAAAATTTTTCTTATATCTACGAACAAACACAAAAAAAAGCCGATAATTTAGAAGAGACACTAAAAAATATACTTCAACAAATGGATCCCATTGTTGAACAACATTTAACTCAATCTAAAGATGTTGATTTAAAACTAGCAGAAGATTTTGCCGGACTAAAAGACGCTTTAAAAGGAATGCAAAACCTCAAAGAATTACTCACAGAAACCATGAAAGAGAATCTCAAACATGCTGAAGAACTTAAGAAAAATAAAGAGAAGAAACCTTCATGAATGATAAAAGATTTGAAGATAACTTAGAACAGTTACAAAAAAAAGATGCCAAACTTGCTTATCAACTACTGACAGCACAGGCAGATGATCTCTTATTTGTAAAAACGAATCAAAATGAAAACAATTTAAAGCGTATATACGAAGGGACTACTTATTTTTATCACTCTTCGCAATCTGCTCAAATAGAAGCTAAAAACTGGTTTGACCATTTAAGCCCTCAACATATTTCCATTTTATTTGTTTATGGAATTGGTTTGGGATACTATTACTTAGCAGCATTAGATTGGTTAAAACAAGATGAGAGACGCCGTTTAGTTTTTTTAGAAGAAGACCTAGGCGTTCTTTGTCGTTTGTTTGAAACGGAAATGGGAACAAAGCTTCTCTCTGATGCTCAAGTTCAAATTGTTTATCTCGAAAATGGTTTTGAAGATAAAACGTTGCTAAATGAGTTATCTTGGAAATATTTAAACGATACTTTTGCTATTTCAGCTTTGAAACTTTATCTAGAAGTTAATGCAGAAGGCTTTTCTAAACTTAAACATCTCTTATCTTATCATCTCAATCAAAAAAAAGCTTTTGTAGAAGAGTATTTACAATATGGAATTGCCTTTTTCCGCAATTTCTATCCTAATTTGCTCATGCTTCCAAAGTCTTATTTTGGCAATGCCCTTTTTGGACAATTTAAACATACTCCAGCCATTATTTGTGGAGCCGGTCCTTCCTTAAATAAAAACTTAGAACAACTAAAAAATCTTAAAGATAGAGCGCTTATTTTTGCTGGTAGTTCTGCTTTAAATGCTTTAATTCCCGAAGGAATTATTCCACACTTTGGTGTGGCAGTAGATCCCAATCAAGCACAACTTCCAAGAGTGGCAGCTGCCAAGCCTCATCAAATTCCTTTTTTTTACCGCCAAAGATTATTTCATAAAGCTCTTGAGGTAATTTCTGGCCCTAAACTTTACCTGTCTGGGACAGGAGGATATGATATTTCAAAATGGTTTGAAGAACAATTAAACTTAAAAGGTGAAGAATTAGATGAAGGACACAATGTCGTCAATTTAAGTTTAGAAATTGCTCACGCCTTAGGATGTAATCCGATTATTTTGGTAGGTGTCGACCTCGCATTTACCGACGAAACTTATTATGCCAAAGGGGTCATTGAAGATTTAAAACTGACTGATGATGACTTTAAAACTGCTAATGACTTTGAATCCGAGCTTCTTTTACGAGAAGACATTCATGGCAAACCCACTCGAACACTTTGGAAATGGATTTCAGAATCAGAGTGGATTACTGAATTTGCAGAAAAACACCCTGAATTAACTTTAATTAATGCCACAGAAGGGGGAATCGGATTTAAAAATATTCTTAATAAAACTTTGCTAGAGGTAACCGAAAAATTTTTAAATCAACCTCAATTTATTGATGAGAAAGTTGCGATAGAAGTTGTCAAAAATCCGCTTTCTTCTATCACTCAAAATCAAATTCTAGAATTATTAAAGGTTCTACAGGCAAGTTTAGATCGTTGTATTAGCTTATTTACTCAATTAATCGAAACTAGCAGTCATTTATTAAAACAAATTGAAAATGGTTTTTCTTCTCCAGAAATCATTCAAACACCCAAAACTTCTCTTTTAGAAACTGACATTGAAGAAGAAATTAGCTATCAATATCTGTTAGATACTTTTAATCAAGTTTACTTGCGTGTGCACCATCGAACAATTTTAGAATTGCAAGAGCAAAAAAAGGATAGCAATATAAAAGAACAATCTCTTCAAAAAATTTCTCTTCAAATCAATCGTCTTACATTTCTTCAAAATGTTGCTAGGGTGAATCGAGAACTTATTCAACGTTCAATTTCTGAATTTTTAGCCTCAAGTCAAATACTCTAAGCAAGATTTAGCAATCATCCATTCTTCTTGTGTATGAATGACGAAAACTTTGACAGGTGAATCATGCAAACTAATTTCTCTATCCTGATTCCCCCCTTGATTTTTTTGCAAATCCAGTTGAATGCCAAGATAAGCTAATTCTTCACAAGTTTTTTTTCGAAGATAACTATCATTTTCTCCAATTCCACCTGTAAAACACAAAGCATCAATTCCTCCAAGAGAAGCTGTCATAGCTCCTATTCCAGTTTTTAAACGATAAATATACATATCTAGAGCCAGCTGTGACTGCTTATTTTTAAAAGCATGAATCTCTCTCATATCAGAAGTTCCCCCAATTCCTTTTAATCCCGATTCAAAATTTAAAAGATGATCGAGTTCTTCTAAGGAAAGATTTTTATTTCTCAAACAGTAAATCAAAATGCCGGGATCAATAGAACCTGATCGAGTTCCCATCATCAAACCTTCCATCGGAGTAAATCCCATGGTTGTATCTATGCTGAACCCATCTCGTATCGCACAAAGAGATGCTCCATTTCCTAAATGACAATTAATAAGCTTAAAAGGAGTTTCTTGAGGTTTTATCCATTTTTTTATTTGTTTTGCACAGTAAGAATGACTTATTCCATGAAAACCATAACGTTCAATCCCCTTTTCCTTCCATTCATAAGGAATAGGATAGGTTTTAATCTCTTCACGCATTGTCCGGTGAAAAGCAGTATCAAAAACGGCAAAATGAGGAATCGAGGGAAATATTTTTTCTAATAGTTCAATCCCTTCTAAATTGATAGGATTATGTAAAGGGGCTAAAGAACTTAAATTGCTAATGTCTTTTTTTACCGATGCATTGATCAAAACAGGTTGATGAAATAAAGAACCTCCATGAACAATGCGATGCCCAATCCATTCAATCTCATGCACTCCTTTAATGACAGCAAAATCTCCTATCCACAACTTTTCTATCACTTCTTGGATCCCTTGTTTAACTGAAGTTGTTTGCAAATAAATGGGATTGGACTCTTGGCTTCCGTTTTTCAAAGTATAGCTAGGATTTTTTTTTCCCCATTCTATATGAGCTTTCCATAAAGCTGATCCGGCATTTTCAATTTTGTCACTAAAAAGCGAAAGTTTATGCGAGCTTGAACCTGCATTCATCACCAGTACCTTCGGCATGCTGACTCCTAAATTTGGAAAAAATAAAACTCTAAATTCAAGCTATCAGGAAATTTATTTTTGTAAAGAGCCTGTTTTGGCATTCTTTTTTCATCTATTCAATTAATTTTATTAATATATTTATTATTAAAACTAATTTAATTAATTTAATAATAAAAAATAAATTATATAATTAAATTTAATTAAATTAGTTAATTATTAGTTTTTTAGGGGGATAAATGAATAATGACATGAATCCTACTCATCAAGTACAAATTCCAACCTTGTCAAACATTGAAAAAAATCTCCTAGTTCAGCATAGAATCTCGATTAAAACTTCTGAATCTACTCCAAACACAGGAATTATTTCTTTTGGAGAAAAAACATTTTATGTCCGATTAGCTAATCCCAACCTCTCCCTTCAATCCACAGATTTGGAACATTTGTCTGGCAAAGTGGCTATTATGTTACTAAATAAACAACTCCTAAATGGTGAATTTGCAGGGGCTCGTATTAATCAAAAAGGAATTCAAAATTTAGAAGGACAACAAATTGCTACTTTTGCCAAGAAAAACGACCCTGCTCAAAAAATGTATGCGGAACTCTGCGATTATGTAAGTCAAAATGTCTTCAATCAAGCCTCAGCCAATCTCTCCGCCTCACGATCAGAAGAGGCTAAACCCACAAGTAAGTGGGTAAAAGCTTCTCCTAGTTCTAATACAAATAGAGACCGTTCAAAAGTAGAAGAGTCTTCTCCAAAAACGACAGTAAAAGAAATGAATTCTCACCAACAAGCATTTTTTGAAACAGTTCGACTGGCTTATAGTAAAATTAGTGATAACTTTGCTAAAGCTATTCAAAATCCGAATCAGGTAGAAGCTCGGCAGAGCATAGAAAACGAACTAAAATGGATCGATAAAAAATTAAAAGATATTGTAAATGCGCACAATTTTCCGGGTTTAGAGGGAAAAGGTGTTGAAAAAATAGCTGTCATGTGGGCTGAACAACTGGATTCTCTTAAAATTCAATTACAAGATCAACTCAAGACATATGAAAAGGCAACACCAAGTCAAATAGCTGACAAAAGCTTATATAGACAAAATTTTGATTCTTTAATAAGTGTCACAAATGAACTGAGTACCAAACAAAAATCACATAAACTTTCAATGAAAAATGGACATCCTCAACTAGTTGAAAGACAAATTGGCCTTAAAGTTCGAAAAGGGACAAGTGAAACTGCTCAAAAAACTGCCGAACAAGTGATCTCCCAATTAAAAATATGTTTAGATCAAAATCTTTTTTATCAAAACGATATTCCTCAACTAGAAAATTTAAAAGCGAATCTTCTCAATCAGCTTTATGTTTTAGATAAATCAGCAAAGTTTAAAAGTGAATTTGACGCCGTTTTCGCCCAAATTGAACAAGCTAAAGCATCTTTTCCACGCCAAGAGACTTATATTGAAAAGATAGAATCTGCTTTAGCTACCGAAGGTAAACCTTTAACAATGGAAACATTGGTTTCTTTCCTTCTTCAATTAGATCAAACTCAATTAAGGCAAGATTTTTTATTTGGAGCTGGATGGATGAATTTTATTAAAAAAGATGATGGAAGTAATATCGAAATACTCTCAAAGGCATTAATAGATGTATTTAAAAAGCATGCAGAACTTGAAAAGCAAGCCAAAACTGATGGAAATCCTTTATACGCTCTCAATTCACAAGTTGTTGAAGAAAAAAAAGTGGTTTTAGATTTTGCGGTTCAACTCGTCAAACGAGGGATAGTAAAAAAAGAAGCCTTTCAAGAGCTATTAGAACTTGCTCAAAAGGACACAAACCAAACACTATCAGGTAAATATGCTTTAGCTCTTAATTCTGTTCTGACAACTCCAAGTAATTCCCCAATTGATGTTGTCTCTCAAATGCAAGTTGCCAATCCTGCAATTAACCTTTCCGAGCAATTTTCTGCTTTGGCAAAAGGAAAAATGAGTTCAAAAGAAGAAGAACAATTCATTTCCGCATTCATGAGTGATTTAAATCATGCTTCTACTGCAATTTTTAAAGCAATTCAACCAGAAGAATTTCATGGACTCAAATGGAATAAAGGAACTGCTGAAGATAAACGAAATAATGCTCCAAATATAACAACAAATATTGCCTTTTTTAATCAAATAGCTAGATTTGTCGGTCAAGAGATTCTTATGAATCCTACTTATTCCTCAAAAGATCGCATGAGGGTTTATGAGGCCTTTGTCAAAATGGCAGATCGTTTTGCAAATGGCGACCCTAGAAACTATGAAATGACAACAGCAATCATGGCAGGATTAAATGCAGCTCCCGTCTTTAATACTATGCAAAAAGAGCCTATTTCAGATGAAATTAAAGCTACGCTAAACAAACTTCAAACCCTTTTATCAACAGATTTTAATTCTAAAGCGCTTAGAGATGCCTATAAAGGTCTTCAAAGTAAAGCAACTCCTTATATGCCAAAAACAGGAGTTTATCTAACTGACTTCACATTTCTTGACGAGGGTAATCCTGAGACAAAAAGTGATGGGATTTCATTAAACTTGAAGAAATTAAAACTTTTAGGAGAACAACAAAGAAGAATTGAAAATGAGGCTCAAGCTTTACCGTTAAATCAAAATCTCAATTTCAATATTATAGGACAAATTTTACAATCTAAATTACCTTCAGAAGATCAACTATATGCGAGGAAAGAGGAAATCCATCCTAGAACTAAAGCAGGCTCAATTTCTCAAGCAGATAAAAAGAAAACAAGTTCTGAACCCACTCCACAACAAATTGCTTCCTTTCTAGTCAATCATCAATCCGAATCCACATCTATCGCTTTAAAATCGTTTTTTAATACAAGAGGAAATATTTTAATTCTAAGAGATGGACATCTTTTTGCTGTTCCTAGTCAGGATTTGAAACTAAACAAATATATCCATAAACAAGAAATTTCCAACGCCCTACATGTTACAGCAGAAATCGTGTTTGAACTTGCTAAAAAAGGAGAAAATAATATCCCAGGTTCAACAGATGATCGATTAATTTTATTATTGAGCCGTTTAGCAGGAAGAGAACCAACAAAAACCATGATAGAAAATGACCCTAAACTTAAAGTGATGTTTGAAGCATTAGATAATTTTGCTGCCTTCCGAGATCAAATAGTCGAAAGACAGAAATGGTCTGATTTCTTTGAAACTCCAACTTTTTTAAATGCCTTTCAACAACTTAATCCTAATCATGAAATAGAAATTTACACGGAAAATAGCAAAATTAAAGCCAAAGATTATCAAAAAGAAGTTATTGATCATTATCGAAAAAATTATGCAAAATTTAAAGCCGATTTTGATCAGATCATGAAAGGTGATATCCATTCAGAATCAATTCGTGAACAACTTAACCAATTAGAAAAATTTGCTAAACTCAATCTCTATCCTTACGCAGAAATGATGAACGACTTAGCGAAAGAATTAATCAAAGACAATGCCATTCGAAACAATATTCAAATGGATAATACCGAAAAACAAGCGATAAAAGATGAATTTGTCAATGGTAAGTTAACTGAAATTGAAGCTCGCTTTAAAGCCTTTAAATAGCGGAGTACTGGAATTAGCCATTCGAAGAAGGAATAAAAATTTAAATCTGCCTTTCACACAGGCAATAGAGAAAGAAAAAAATAGAATTTCATTCCTCTCAGCCTTCTCTGTTTAGCTGTGTGGTAAAAATTAATTTGCCTGCAAACAAAATGTCTCGATTAAATCACCATTTTGCAGTGACTAGACAAGTTTGTATTCTTCAAGTTTATCTCGTAATACTTTAACGCTAATTCCTAGTGTTTCTGCTACTTTCGTTCTATTTTGATGCATTTGCAACGTTTCTACAATTAATTGTTTTTCTAGTTCTTGAATAGTTTTTCCTGCCATGACATTCACCCCAGGTCCCTCTAAATAAAGATGATCGCCTTGAATAATTTTGCCTGGATCCATGACAACCGATCGTTCAACAACATTAGCAAGTTCTCTAACATTTCCAGGCCAACGATAAGCGAGTAATTTTTTTTGTGCGCTCTCACTTAATTTTTTCTTCTCGGTATGATTTTCTTGGCAAATTTTCTCGATAAAATGCTCAGCTAACGGAATAATATCTTCTTTTCTTTCTCTTAAAGGTGGAAGATAAAGGGGAACAACATTTAAACGGTAGTAAAGGTCTTCTCGTAAATATTTGTTTGCAATAGCTTCTTTCACATCACGATTGGAGGTAGAAACCAAACGGACATCGACTTTAATAGGCTTTGCTCCCCCAACTCTTTCAAATTCTTGTTCTTGCGTTACACGAAGAAGCTTTGATTGCAAAACAAGAGGAATTTCAGTCACCTCGTCCAAGAGAAGCGTTCCTCCATTTGCTAACTCAAAGCGACCCAGCCTTTTATTAGCTGCTCCTGTAAAAGCTCCTTTTTCATGCCCAAAAAATTCTGATTCTACTAAGGTATCAGGCACTGCCGCACAGTTAACTTTAATAAATGGTTGATTAGCTCTTGGAGAACTATAATGAACGAGATGCGCAATCACCTCTTTTCCAGTTCCGGTTTCCCCATTAATAAAGACACTGGCATTACTTTTAGCAATTCTTTCAATATCTTTTAAAACTTGCTGCATCGCAGGACTTTCAGCAATTACATGACGAGAAGAGCTCACTCCAATTTGTTGCCGCAGGTATTGATTCTCTTCGACTAATACCACGTGTTGATTGGCCTTTTCAATATTAGCCATTAAACTTTCTAAAGAGAACGGTTTAATGATGTAATGAAAAGCTCCTAATTTCATCGCATCTACAGCATTTTCAATTGTTCCAAAAGCTGTCATCACAATAACCAGTGTTTGGGGAGATAGTTCTTTAATTTTTTGAAGAACATCAATACCATTCAATCCAGGCATTTTCATATCAGTGATAACCATATCAAAAGATTGCTCTTGGACAATTTTAATAGCCTTTTCCCCATTTTCTGCGGCAATGGCTTCAATTCCTTTTCGTTTCAGAGCTTCTGTAAGAAAGTTTCGCATAATCAATTCATCATCAACAATTAAAATTTTTTCAATGGTCATAATTTTGCCCTTACATTGAATGATTTATTGAACGACTTTTAAAGGAAGTTTGATGGTAAAAGAAGTTCCATTACCAACTTCAGATTTTACTTCAATTATTCCTTGATGCGCCTGAATAACTTTTTGAACCTCTGCCAGCCCTAAACCAGTTCCTGTTTCTTTGGTTGTAAAAAAGGGAGAAAAGATTTTATTTAAATTTTCTTTAGAAATTCCAATTCCTGTATCAGAAATAATGATGACGACTTCATCTTGCATTTTTTCTACCGAGACAGTAATTTTTCCGCCTTGCGGCATCGCTTGCATAGCATTAACCAACAAATTTAAAATTGCTGATTTTAATAAAGGAGGATCTATTGAAAGAACAAGATCTGGTAGATGAGTATTGAGATTGAATGAGAATGAAGCGTTCCAACTCACGTCAGCTTGTAAAAGAAGTCCGATTTCTTCTAGGTAAGTTTTCAAATTGACATGTTCAAAACGAGCTTGAAAGGGTCTTGTATATGTTAGAATGCTTGATACAAAATGATTTAGACTATCGGTTCCTTCGATAATATGATAAGCCATTTGTTGAAGTTCGGGTCGATCTGCTAAATCTTGCTGAAGAAGGGTGGCAAATCCTTTAATTCCCCCTAGAGGATTTCGAATTTCATGAGCTAAATGAGCCGCCATTTCCCCTAATTCTTTTAGACGACTGTATTGATTAGCCGCTTGTTGCAACCTTCTAACTTCTGTGATGTTACGAATTAAAATTAAAAGTCCTTGAACAGGAGGGGAAGAAGGTTGCCGATGATCTAATGGAAAAGAGTGCTCGCTCATCGAAACAAAAGTCGGTTCAATTTCTAATTCAACTTTTAAATCATTTTCTAAAGCTCGTGTCACAAAGCAAATGCGAGGACAAGTTTTTGTTTGTAAAACTTCCTGAATAGAAAATCCAAAGGCCATATCTTCAAAACAATCACTAAATGCATGAAAAAGAAGCCGACTGGCCTGCACTTTCAAAATTTCTTCCGTTTTTGTATTACAAGTCGTAATAATTCCATTAAGATCAACAAAAAGGATTCCTTGTGAGATGTGATTAAGAATTGTTTCTAAATAACGCGTGACAAAATCTAATTCTGCTAGCTTTCCTGAATGTTTCGTATGTGACTCTTGCAAACTTTTTTGAACACTTTTAAACTGTTCTTGCAAACTTTGATAAGCAAATTCTAATCGTTCCGTTTCCAAAGAAAATTGTTTAAAAGCCTGCCCCAGTCGCACATCTTCTTTTTCTTCCATTTTAAACTCTGATCGCTCTGCCATCTATTCTCACCGTTAAAAGGCCTTTACATAACGCAATATATAATCTACGCAATAGGCTATCTATAAAGCCAAAGTTCGGGTTATAAAACATTTCACTTCATTTTTCTACAGGATTAATAAAATTTATTTTTAAAAATCAAAAATAAGATCTAAGCCATGTGTTAAGCTGCCAATTTTATTCTGAAAGTTGAATAAACGTTATTAACTCTAACTTCTTCAACTTCAAATTATTCTATCCATATTTTTTCTAAACAAACAGATACTATGAAAAGCCGAAGCCACTGCTACTTTTGCAGCAAATTGAAAAATTAAGAATTGCATCACTATTTACAAAAACATTTAGAAAATTGACTTTATATACTTGATAAAAAGATTTTTTTACTTCCTCTTCTGCTCCTATATCCCTTATTTGCTATTTTTTCACCCAAAGATTTAAAAAATTATCTATAAAAGGTCAGCTCTATCCGTTTATTTTTTACGAACTCTTTTTTATCTTGTTAATTAACAAATCCATCAATTATTGAAATATATATAAAAAATAATTATTTTAAATGTAATTATATCTATATTTTAATTAATCATTTTAATTAACCACAACTAATTAATTTAATTAATAAAAAAAACATAAAAACTCTCTTATTTCTTAAAAAATTTGAAAATATTTAATTCTGATTGCAAAAAAATCATTTCTTTTGCCATAATTCGCACTTGCGATCATTAAAACCATCGGTCGCACTCGAAATCGTTAGGAGAACAAATGGCTCGTTATACAGGTAGCAAAAATCGTATTGCCCGACGTTATGGTGTTAATATATTTGGGCGCGCACGCAATCCTCTTCTACATAAGCCAAATCCACCAGGCGTACACGGTGCTCGCCGGCGTAAAAAGTCTGACTTTGGCCTTCAACTAGAAGAAAAACAAAAACTTAAAGCAATTTATGGAATGTTGAGTGAAAAGCAATTAGTGGCTTATTACAAAAAAGCTCTTCGCTTAGAAGGTAATACAGCTAGCCATTTTGCCGAAATGCTAGAATGCCGACTCGACAACCTTGTTTATCGTTTGAAATTTGGCCATACAATTTTTGCAGCTCAACAGCTCGTTGCTCACGGTCATATTCTTGTCGATGGAAAAAAAGTTGACCGCCGCTCTTTCCAAGTCAAACCTGGAATGGTGATTTCTGTTAAGGAAAAATCACGTAAAATCAAAATTATTGCAGAAGCATTAGATAATCCAGCACGCTCTGTTCCCGAATATCTTTCATCTGATAAAGAGCATTTTTCTGGACAGCTTCTTGCTAAACCAATACCTGAACAAATGCCTTGGCCGATTGAAATTAGCCTTCCAGTTATTTGTGACTTCTTAGCCCATTCGACCTAAGAAACGCAATTAACCACACCCACTCCTTTGTTTAAGGCGACTACTTGTAGTCGTCTTTTTGTTTACATAAGGTAAGTTATTTAAGTTGTCATGATAAAAAAACTATTAATCTATTTTGTTCGCTTTTATCAATATACCTTAAGTCCCTTACTCGGACTAACTTGCCGCTTTTATCCCACTTGCTCTGAATACATGATCCTTGCTTTACAAAAACACGGAGCCATGAAAGGAGCTTATTTAGGAGTAAAACGTATTTGCCGTTGCCACCCTTGGAATCCGGGCGGTCATGATCCAGTTCCTGAAAGCACCATTCTTTCTAAGGAAAAATCGGTTAAATAAAATCGATTTCTACAGTTGATTAGAGAAATTATCTCAACGATGGACTTGATATAATATTGTATGTTATTTAATTGAGTTTTGGATTTATCAATTGGAAAATGTTTATGCATTCTTCTCCTCTAGTCAGCATCGTTATCCCCGTTTTTAACCAAGTTCCTTTTATCTTTGAAGCTCTCAATAGTGTTTTACAACAAACTTATCCTAATTTCGAGGTTTTGATTGTCGATGATGGATCAACAGATGGTACAGCATCTATTTGCCAAGAATTCTGTCAAAAAGATTCTCGTTTTCAATATTTATATCAAACTAACAAAGGCCCCTCTGCTGCTCGTAATCGAGGAATTGCGGCTTCGCATGGAGAGTACTTTTGCTTACTTGATGGAGATGATAGGATGGATTTTCAAAGGATTGCCGTTCAATTAAAGGTTTTAACAGAAAATCCTACCCTTGATATTGTTTATACTGCCCTTCATTTAATCGATAGCAATGGCAATACAATCGGAGAAATGCATGGACAAGAAATCAATCCCGAAAATTTTTTAGCCACACTTCTTTTTCGAAATGTCATTCCAGGGCCTAGTACAATCATGGCCAAACGAGAATGTTTAACTTCACATCCTTATCATGAACATTTTGTTCATGCGGAAGATTATGAGCTCATGATTCGGTTAGCTCATCTTTATCGATTTCAATATATTAACCTTCCTCTAACATACTACAGAAGACATCTAAATAATCTTTCTAATCATTTAAAAGCTCACAGGCAAGCGGAATTAAAGGTAATTCAACAATATACCCAGTCGAAAATTGAAGCGATTGTTGATCAAACTTCTTTCCCTAGTGATGAAAAGACTTTGCTAAAAGGTAAAATTTTATTTAATCAAGAAAGGTTTCCTCAAGCTTTGTTTTATTTTCAACAACTCAACGACTCTTTTTCTCGATTTTATGAAGGAAATTGCTTTGTAAAATTACAAGATAGGAAATCTGCAAAAAACGCTTATGAACAAGCCCTTCTCTTAGATACAACAAATGCGGCTTGCTATAACAATTTGGGAAATATTTTTGCTCAAGGTCAACAATGGCAAGATGCTCGATTTTGTTGGGAAAAAGCCCTTTCTCTTAAACCTGGTTATTTAGATGCCAAAGAAAATCTAGATCATTTTAAACAATCTTTTGAGTGGCGTTATACATGGAGAGAGTTGAGAAGGGATTTGCTAGTTTATCATTGATAAATTTGCTCTAGTATTTGCAAATATAAAAAAATTGATGCAATTTGACAAATTCTAATGATTTTACTTCTAATAGAGGATCAACTGGAAAAAGTAAAAGTGCAAACATGTTTGATACTTTCTAAATCTATTTTTTTACAAGCCTGTTATTTTGCTTTAATAGCTTCTCCCATTTGTTTCTTCCTAATTCTATCCTTAATTTTCTTAAAAATTCTCTAAAAAATCGAAATTTCTTAACTTTTAGGGAATTTTTAAGACAGTTCCTGGACGGATGGCATCGGATGATAATTGATTGTGCGTTCTTAAAACATCTACTTCAACGCTAAATTGTTTGGCGATTTTCCAAAGGGAATCCCCATCTTGTACAGTATATAAACGCTGTTTTAGATAGGGTGAAGGTTGGCTGGATGAAAATAATAATGTTCCTTTTTTGGGGGCATCTTTAGTAACCATTGTTGTTATTAAAGAATTAGAAGGCTTTATTGCATTTTTAAGAGTAGTTTTTGGTGTCGAAGCAACGGTTTTTTTATTTTTCTTTTCGGACACATTCTCTTTGGTTAAAGCCTTTAAAGGTGATACGGTCTCTACAAGTTTAGAAACAACGGAAATATCCTGACTTTTAGTTTGAGATTCTTTTTTTTGAAGGGGTAATTGATCAGGCAAAAAACGAGCTAAGGCGATTTCATAGTTCCAGGAAATAGGCGTTTCTCCTTCATAAGCATAGAGAGCTGCTGCTGCATATTTCCAAACATTAGCGCTGCGAGGACTTCTAAGCATTTCTTTAGCAAATCGAACATTCGTTTCTGTCTTATTTTTTAAAAGTTGCAAAAGAAGGATGACTTGATCATCTGTCAATTTTTTTATTGCAAAGTCAAAGTCTGTTTTGACAAGAAATGAGGCAGCTGAAGAAGATCCTAATTGGATATAATCTAATAAAAACTTATGTCGGCGTGCATCAGACAAATCATGCTTTTGCCTTTGCTGCTCAACAAATTTTTTGAACTCTTCCCAATCGCTTTCTATCAGGATATCTAAAATATTTTGTTTAGAAAGAGATGTCTCAAGCCGATTAAACAAAATTTCTACAGTCCAAAATTCTGGTGTTAAAAAAAAAGCTTCTGCAAGAGATGTGTCCATTAAGGAGTCTTTTTTTTGTGTTTTCAGTAATTTAAATAATCCTTTGGAAGTCATGGGCCATTGCTCAGTTTTTGCAAAATGAATAATTTGGTCATATTGCTGTTGAGTCAAACTAGGGTAGACCGTCAAAATCAAAGGAGGTTCTGAAGGGTGCAGTTTCCATACAAATTCCCTTTTTTGCTGAGGTTGGGCTTGCCGCGGTAATGCACGTAATAAATCAAAATCGTGAAAAGTGACAAGACAAGCAAGCGCTAAATCTCTTTCGGCATAGCCATTTTCTATCACAGAGTGATGCTCTAAACGGCTGATTAATTCCCAGTAAGGAAGTTTAAAAAGATGTGTAATCACCTCAGCAATCCCCTTTTCATCAGTAAGGGAAATTTGCCTGGATCTTTCAATGGGTTTAAGTTCACAATAAGGAGTTGGAGGCCTTTCTCGCATAACCCAATAAGCTAAAAAGCCGAGGACTCCAATATTTAATGCACCACTTATCATTAAAGCTTGGCTTAAACGTCTGATTTTTTTAAGAGGAGAAGGATCAAGGGACATCATTTAAATTCATTTATCCATTAAAGCGATCTTTTAATTGCTGCCATTCTTCTTGAATGGCTTGAGGAAGTTTATTCCCAAAACGGGTAAAGTAGTGTCTAATCTCTTGTATTTCTTTTTGCCAAGCTTCTCGATCTACTTGAAGAAGTTTTTTCATCACTTGAGGTTTGAGAACAAGCCCTTGCGTATCAATTGATTCTTCGGTTGGCAGATACCCAATCGGTGTTCGAATGGCTTGGCCTTGGTTGGAAGTGCGTTCAAAAATCCATTTTAACACTCGACAATTTTCTCCAAAGCCAGGCCAAAGATAATCCCCCTTATCTCCTTTTCTAAACCAATTTGCGTAAAAAATTTTGGGTAGCTTAACCCCCTTTTTTAGGCCCATTTTCAACCAGTGATTAAAATAATCTCCCATATGGTATCCACAAAAAGGAAGCATTGCAAAAGGATCATGACGAAGCTTACCCACTTCTCCTGTGGAAGCTGCTGTCGTCTCAGAGGAAATAGAAGCGCCTAAAAAAGTTCCGTGCTGCCAATTAAAAGCTTCGCAAATTAAAGGGATGGTATGTGAGCGTCGTCCGCCAAATAAAATTGCAGAGATGGGAACACCCTTAGGATCTTCCCATTTAGAATCAATAATCGGACATTGTTTAGCGGCAACTGTAAAACGAGAGTTAGGATGAGCTGCTTTTTCTTTAGATTGAGGTGTCCATTCATGCCCTAACCAATTGACTAGATGCTGAGGAGGCGTTTCTGTCATCCCTTCCCACCACACATCTCCTTCATCTGTCAATGCTACATTAGTAAAAATAGCTTGACGATCAATCGTCAACATGGCGTTGGGATTTGATTGCATGGCTGTTCCGCTTGCTACACCAAAAAAACCAGCTTCTGGATTGATCGCGTATAACTGTCCATCTTCCCCAAATTTCATCCAAGCAATATCATCGCCAACTGTTTCAATTTTCCAACCAGGTAAGGTGGGTTTCATCATAGCTAAGTTTGTTTTTCCACAAGCACTGGGAAAGGCAGCTGCTAAATATTTTTTTTCTCCTTGAGGATTTGTTATGCCCAAGATCAACATATGCTCTGCTAGCCATCCCTCATCGCGAGCCATCACAGAAGCAATTCGCAAAGCATAACATTTTTTTCCTAAAAGAGCATTTCCTCCATAACCACTTCCAAATGACCAAATTTCACGACTTTCAGGAAAATGAACAATATATTTATCTTTAGAACAAGGCCACGGGACATCTTTTAAACTATCTTTCAAAGGCATTCCGACGGAATGGAGACAGGGAACAAACTCTTGAGTTGGTAATAATTCTTCCACTTGTTTACCCATGCGTGTCATTAACCGCATATTACAAACGACGTAGGGTGAATCAGTAATTTGAACTCCTAAATGGGAAATCTTAGAACCTAAAGGACCCATACTAAATGGAATCACATATAGCGTCCTTCCCTGCATTGAACCTTTAAAAAGGGTCCGCAAAGTTTGTTTCATTTCTAAAGGATCACGCCACTGATTAGTAGGTCCAGCATCTTCAGAATTTTTAGAACAAATAAACGTTCTATCTTCAACTCTAGCCACATCATGGGGGTCTGAGCGGCATAAATAACTTTGAAAACGTTTAGCTGCATTTAATGGGATCAAAGTTCCTGTTTTAACCATTAAAGCGCATAAATCTTCGTATTCTTTTTTAGACCCATCGCAAATATGCACAATTTGAGGTTGACAAAATTCAGCAATTTCTTGAATCCAAGGTTTTAATTCTTCATATTTCATGCTGAAAAATTCCTCTTAAAAAACTCAAATTGCTTTGCGTTTTTTAAATTTATCTAAGTACTCAAGGGCTTTTCCTGTTCCTAAACAAACAGCTAATAAAGGGTTAGGGGCAACAATAACAGGTAAACCTGTCTCTTTAATCAAAGCTTTATCTAAACCTTTAATCAGCGCGCCACCTCCGGCCAACACCATTCCTCGTTCAACAAGATCAGCAGCTAATTCAGGAGGACATTTTTCCAGAGTCAATTTAACACTTTCTACAACCTGTTGAATAGGTTCTGCTAAACATTCTCGAATTTCAACAGAGTTAATGCGTTTAGTAACAGGTAACCCTGCAACTTGATCTCGCCCACGCACTTCCATTTCCAATTCATTTCCACCAAGCGGATAAGCTGAACCAATAGTGATTTTTATTTCTTCTGCCGTACGAGGACCGATCATTAAATTATAAGTACGTCTCATATAATTGATGATACATTCATCAAATTCATCTCCTGCAATGCGTAGTGAGCGAGATTCAACAATTCCTCCAAGCGACAAAATCGCAATTTCGGTTGTCCCTCCTCCAACATCAATAATCATGCTCGCGCAAGCTTCGTGTACTGGAAGGTCCACACCAATTGCCGCAGCCATCGGTTCTTCAATCAAAAAAACTTCTTGGGCCCCAGCGTGAAGAGCCGAGTCTTCGACTGCCCTTTTTTCAACACCTGTGATTCCGGAAGGAACCGCAATAAGAATTTTTGGTCTGAATAAACTCCGTGAAGGCGTTACTCTTCTGATTAAAGCTTTTAGCATTCCCTCTGCAATTTCAAAATCGGCGATAACGCCATCTTTCATAGGCCTTACAGCGTGGATCCTACGAGGTGTCTTACCAAGCATTGCCTTAGCTTTATGACCAACAGCCAATACCTCATTTGTCACCGAGTCGACAGCAACCACGGAAGGTTCAGCCAAAACAATTCCTTTTCCTCTCACAAAAACCAGTGTATTGGCAGTTCCTAAATCGATCCCTATATCGTTAGAAAAAACCCCTCTAAACTTATTAAGCTGTCCAAATGCAGAACGATATAGTTGATTAGCCATGCCTGTAAAACTGGCTTGATTTTTTTTAGTCATTGTTTTTCCCATCGGGATTCAACCCCCCGTTGTTTGCTATAAATCCCTTATTCATTATCTGTGGTGTTGGAATTTATTTTAATTTAACTACATAATAAATTTTTAAATGATTCGCTAACCCAAGAACAAGCATTTGTTTTTTATGCTGTTCCCCCTTATGCCTCTATAATTTGTAGTATTTTTGTTAATCTGAATTTTGAATGGTTAATTTGTATAAGGTATATTATTTGCCTTTCAATTTTGCCAGAAAAGTCTCTCAAAAACCATTAATTTTTCAATAGATTGAGCTTTGATGTTTTTTCACGTTCTGACTTATTAAGGAAATTACTACAAATTTTAATAAATAAAGGAAATGTTTAAAAAATTTTAGTTTCAATTTTGACAATTCATCAAAATATTCTAACTGACCTGAATTTTGGATTTTTAGGCAGCTATTAACAATAGGCAATGTTGTTCTGCTAAATTTATAGATGGCTTTTTTTAGGTTGGTGAGTATAAGCAGCAATTCCAGCTAATCTAATAGATTAATTAAAAAATTTCCGGTATTTCTGTGGCGTGTCTGTTCAATCTGAGAAATATTTTTTAATGGATCGTTCACTGTTAGCTCATTATGAATACGCTGTGCATCTTTCCATCTTTTTTCAATTAAATCAATATCTTGTTTAGGCATCTTAATTCCACTCTTTGATTTTTTTGAAAGACGTGTAACACATAAAGAGCTTCTTTAAAACTTGCCGTATAAATGGCTCAGTATGTCCCCCTTGGGAACAGTTTTACGCTCTCAAGGTTGTTACCAAATAGCCAAAACTTTTTAGAGGTTTTTTATCATCATTTTTAAGGTCTTTTTGTACTAAGTTAAGAGAGTACTCAAAGATGGCAGCTGTTGTAACAAATTCAGCCCGTAGAATATACCTAAAAAAGAACTATTCTGATCTTCTACACGTTTATTTCGTTTGATAATCAATGCGACGAATTTAAAAGTCAGAGCTTTATCAATTATCTGACTTAAGCGGATTGATCAGTAGAAATAATATTTCTTCGATGATTTTAAAACAAACAAGCTAATCTTTTAAGGTTCTTAAAGGATAAGTGAAAATATTTGATCCAATAAAAACTAACAATAATTAAATAAATGTAAATTTATTCTTGAAATAAAAAAAATTGTTGGTTTAAAAAGAAAGTAAAATTTTTTATTGGTCATATAAATAACTTCTGATATGGATAGCCAAGTAAATATATACACAACTAGCTTTTTAGGCTAAATTTAAACATTTTTAAAAGGCGCGATATTATGCAACTTCAAACTTTTGACGTTTATACACCAGATCAATTCATGAAATTAATTGAAGAAGCTGTGGAAAAGAAAACTCTAGAACAAGAAAAGAAAAATGCAGCATTAAATACAGCATTAATAAAAAGAATTGATGACGCCTCTCAATTAATTTCGACATGTAATGAAGAAGTTCAGAATCTGAAAAATAAAAACATTAATCTTAAACGAAAAATTAAGAATCTTACCAATGAAAATGCTCAATTTAAAGAAGTGTTACGATTACAACTAAATGAGATAAATCGACAACAAGAACAATTTGAGAATGAAAATACCCCCTTAGACAATTCTTTGTCTAATCTAGAAGAAACTAGTGCGCCAACGATTCCAGCTTCCGCTCTTTCACCCTCATCTGAAGAAATTCAACTAAGCTTTCAAGAGGGAACTTCTCTGATTATTTCTCATTCTCAGCTAGCTTTGTTAAGGGAAAAATCGCACTACTTTAACAATCTGTGGTCGGGGAAATTTCAAGAAACCCTGCAACACCCTCTCGATTTAACACAAAAAGACTTTAGGCTTTTGCTCAATTGCCTGACGGATGCTAACTTTAATGTTCCTTTAGAAGAGATTACTTCCACCATTCAACTAGCCGCTTATTATGAACTGACAGAAGTGGTGGAAAATTTAGAAGCACAGCTGGTAGAGGGATATAAATCTCAGAGATTTGAACCCTTTAACTTCACTGAAGAAAGTTTAGTCAGTTTAAAAAAACTTTTAAATCTCACGCAGCAATGTCGATTAAACACTTTGAAAAACTATTTAGAATGCGCCGCTGTGAGTGTATTATTAAACAAGATCGATGATCTAACGGAATTTGAAGAATTTTTAAATTTATTTTCAAATGAGATAGAAGGAGGGATAGAAAGCCTTGATTTTTCAAACAATGCTTATTTAACCGATGCCCATCTCTTAGCATTAAAAGATTGTAAAAATTTAAAAATGCTTCATTTAATGTCATGCCAGGCTATTACGGACGATGGATTGGCGCATTTGAGAACCCTAACGGGATTGCAGCATCTCAATCTAAACAGGTGCACTAAAATCACTGATGCTGGTTTGGCGCATTTAGCTCTCTTAGTGGCTTTGCAGCATCTAGATCTAAGTGACTGTTGGAAACTTACCCGTGCTGGATTAGCCCATTTGAGGACTTTAGTGGCTTTAAAACATTTAAATCTGGGTGGATGGATGTATCTTACTGATGCAGGATTGACGCATTTGACCCCCTTAAGGGCTTTACAACATTTATATCTGAGCAATTGTGATGAGCTCACCGGCGCAGGTTTAACGCATTTGACACCCTTAATCGCTTTACAACATCTAGGTTTAAGCGGTTGTCAGAAACTCACCGATGCCGGATTAGTCCATTTGACACCCTTAACGAGTTTGCAGTCTCTCAATCTAAGCGATTGTAAAAATCTCACCGACGCAGGTTTAAGGCATTTGAAACCCTTAACGGGTTTGCAGCATCTAGGTCTAATTTTGTGCGAGAATCTCACCGATGCAGGATTAGCCCATTTTAAAACTTTAGCTGCTTCACACAATTTAAAAATTATTAAATAGAAAAAACCTTCAATAAAACAAGAAACCTGGTGCCTAAAATAAAAGCGCACTTTGTCCTAAGAAGATCAAGGATAAAATTTCATTAAAGTTGATCAATTTCCACTGAGACGCTTATCTAAGGAAAATGTCCGCGATAAGATGTATTATAGGATGGAAATTAAACTTATAAACCAATTTTAGTGGCGGCATTTTCCGTCCACATGTTCCCCAATCGAATATATCTTCTAATGGTATCAGAGCTTTTATGGCCTGTTTGCTTCATGATCAAATGCTCAGGAACACCAGAGATGGCAGAAGTTGTAGCAAATCCAGCCCGTAAGCTGTGATCTGAGAATGAATGTTTCTGCTTTTCTAAATGTTTGTTCCGCTTAATAATCAATGCGACGGATTTGGAAGTTAGGGCTTTATCCATGATTTGACCATGCCGATTAATCGGTCGAAATGATGGTCCTTCGTTAATTTTAGAACAATCAAGCCAATCATTTAAGGTTCTGACAGGGCAAGTGAGAATGTTTGATCCATAAGGAATAGCAATGACTCTCCCCTTCCCTTCTTGGTCCGTTTTCGATTTCCTAAGCGTAATTTGCAAGCCTTCTCTAACAAATTTAGTGTCATCAATCGTTAAAGAAACTAATTCTGATTTTCGAAATGCGCCTACAAATCCCAGTAACAATAAAGCCTTGTCACGCATCCCTAAAAACGAATTTGCTTTACTATTGTCATTATTGATTCATTCGATCATCTTGCGTAAATCATCTAGTAAAATCGGGTCTTTACGGGTTTGGGCAGATCCTAATTTATTTTTTATTCCTTTCCAGACTTCTTGTATTTCGGGGCAATTTTTGTCGAAAGGCTGTTTAGCTAATTTATGAGCTTGGCTAATAGAGGTAAGTCTTCGGCTTAAATTAGAAATTTTGAGAGGTTTTTGTAATTTCCCTTGTTGATTGACCCATGCGTTATTTGCTCGACTAATCAAATAGACGACAATCGTTTGAGGCAAAGCTGGTAATGACCTTAAATTTTTTTCCTGACACCAAAAAACAAAATCGTTCCAATCAAATCGATAAGATTTGTTGGTATTAAACGATCTTGCAAAAGCCGCCTATTCTTTTGCTGTTTTGACCAAATCAAAATATTCGCCAACTTCGAAATTTTCAATTTTTGTATTGCTAACTGATTTTCCATATTGACCATCTTTACCGACTTCAATTTTCTAACACTTTGATTTTTCATTGTCTATTTTTCTATTTTTTTTAAGTACCGATAATAATGGATTATCGGTACTTAGAATAATTTTCTAGAAATTGCTAAATATGTACACTACCATGATTAATTAAATCATTATCTTATCACCAAATGTAAGTTATACCATTTGAGATATAATGACCTATTTATCAATGCAATTATTTACTATATTTTATAGTCATAAACATGTTATCTAATAAATTTATTAATTTAATCAAAAAATATATAGGTTAATGATATGGTAAAAGCAAAAGTAATGAGCTTCGTAGATAGAATTTCGCCAAAACTTGTCAGAATGTGTTAACTTAGCAAAATATAAAGGCGAAAGATTTTTGATTACTCGTAATGGAAAAACCGTAGGTGCTTTTGTCCCTGTAGAAGATTTAGAAAAAATTAATGCATTTAATAATGTAACTACTGACACAGCTACTGATGAAATAAGCTCAGAATTTGAACCTTAAAATAACAAAAGGGTTTAATTTATCTCTAGAGCTTTTTTCTTACCTGAACTGAATGAATTAACTGTGATGATATGTATCTTTAATTATTAATAGATTAAAGAAATTTTAAGATAAATAGCATTAGTCTTTAGAGCATAACAGAAAAAGCCCGTAGAATTTATACTTGTCTGATAAGACGTACAATTTGACTATAAAAAAGCAATCCAAGAAGCAGATTGTTTTTTATCAAAAAGGGCTTCAAAGTAACACTTGCTGAGATCAAAGCTAAGCCTCTGTTTAAAGTGATTGGCTCATCTCTTCTTTATAAATTAAATGAGGCTGTTTCTTTGAATCTCACTCAATATTTAGCCCTTTCCTTCTTATAATAAAGTGGGATTGTATCAAACAGCTACTCTTCTTTTT
>NZ_BASL01000778.1:0-10186 GCF_000648255.1 Candidatus Protochlamydia sp. R18
AATTCTCTATGAAAACATCTAGGTAAAAGAAATAAATAGCCGTTTTTGGCCTGCTTAAATTTGCAAAACTAACCAAATCATTAAAAAGCTCTCTATTTCACGGATAGATTTAATGTCTATGATAAAACCATTCTTTGGAGTCAACATCAACGAGTTAGCAAGCAATCTGGTCAGACAAGCGACGTAGAAAGATTTAATTGTACTCTTAAGACAAAGATATGCAAGGCTTGTAAGGAAAATACTTTCATTTTCTAAAAACTAACCAATCCCATTTAGTTAATAAAATACTTTATTTGCGATTACAATAGACAATTGAGAGCCTTACCTATTTAGCACTACCTTTTTATGGCTAAACAAATAATCAAACTTGTCTCACTTTAATATAATTAATAAGACCTGATATTGATTAATTTTGGCAGACCTTGGCAAAATTTCCTAGATTTGAAACTTGGTGTACAGGATCTAAAACTTTAGAATAAACAGGGTGGGAAACATTTTTAGATCATTGCTTTTAAACAGATGTTTTGATTCTTTTCTGTTAGCACTTTTTTTATATTCAAATATCGCTTTCTAAGCATTTATAATTATTTTTTATAAATTTAAAAGTATATTTCATAAACTTAATTTTTTGAACAAGAGGAATAAGAATAAAGAGGGGCTGAATGCCTTTTCTTTGAATTGTGGATTAATATCTCAACTAGTGATAAAGTTTATTTTTGTTGATATGTGAAAATGTTTTAAATTAAATAATAAATAAAATTTTTTAAAATTAACATATATGCAAATTTAATAAAAATAATTCATTAAAATATAGTTCCATTTTATAAAAATAATTATAAAATGACGGAGTAATACATATGAACTTTTCAGAATTTCCTTTTAGGCAAAATTATTCTTCTAATTCACCACCACGACCTTATTCAAATCCTGATAGCATGGTCCAAATAAAATCTCATTACGGGATAGAATGGGATTATCCTGAGCCGAATATTAAAATTTACACCATGTATTATGGGCGAGAAGTTTGTAAAAATAATCAATGTGCAACTTCCATAGATCCTGTCGCTGCAAAACTTTATAGCACCGTAAAAAAAGTTTACGAATTTTTTGAGAATGTTTTTGGATTAAGAGGAATTGAGGGTCAAGGTACTATTACTGATCTTTACATCAATTGGCAAGAAAAGAATGCTTTGTGGAGTTGCCCTACTTTAAATATCAATGAGATATGTCGGTTTAATTTTAACGATAATTTTGCAGTAACAGAAGAAGTTGTCGCTCATGAATACTTTCACGCCGTCATTTACAATAAACTTAATTATCAGGGACAATCAGGTGCATTGAATGAATCGTTAGCAGATGTATTTGGAATCGCTTTTAAACACTGGTTGATCGATGAAAAAAATTTACAAAGTCCTAAAACATGGTGGATGGGAAGCCTTCGCGATTTATCTATCCCATCTAAAATACCCCGAAATTACAAAGTAAACCTTAATGAACATAATTTTCCTATATATGTAAAAGAAAATGATTATGGCTATGTACATAATAATAGCTGTATTCCAAGTTATGCTTTTTATCTAGCAAACCAATTAGAAGGTGGTAGAACATGGGGAATCATTGCTCAAATTTGGTTTAAAGCTGCTCAGGACACGACACTAAAACGCGATGAAACTTTTGCATCATTTGCTCACAGAACTATAAGGAAAGCTAGTGAATTTGGAATGTCACGTATAATTTTTCAAGCCTGGTCAGCTGTAGGTGTTTTATTCACACCTCAAATACCAACGATGAGTTCGTAAGTTTTAAAATATTTAATTTCAAATTCGTATAATTGAGCGTTATTTCTATTAAAGTAAGAATTCCATTAGTATGTATGTAACACCAATACAAGAAAAAAATTAAGTGAATACTTTTACATAAAATAACTCATTTAAAGGCTCCATAAATTTTATTTATATTCACAAAAAATATTAGCTGAGGAAAGCTAAGGTTGCAATATATGCTGGATTCCAAATTGTTTTTTCATTGATGTGAAATTGTGAAAAATAAGCAGAGACTGCTTCCCTATCTTCAATATCAATCTCATTCATTTTATTTGCCTTGACTTGCTCACAAAGTTCAGCAAGTTGCTCATAAATGGATTGATGCGATTCAAACTCAATTTTACTTAAAAGAGAGTCGATAGTGATAAATTGCGAATTATTGGAGTTTAAATTTAGGCTATAAAAGGCCCGTAATTTTTCAATATGAGATGTACTGAGTTGTGATTTAACTGCGTTCATCCAAATTGAACTAGCCATTAAAATGTTTGTTTGTTGTTCAAGTGTTGACGTTTTCCTTAAAATACGTTCTTTAGCTATTTGAATATTTTGCTCAGATAAGCACGCCATCCTTTCATAAAGCATAGAATTTGTTTCAATCGGTAATTCTAAAGCGTCTTTTAAATGAATTTGATAGCACAGGTGAACCTCGATAGGATCGGTCATTCTTTGAGAAGCAGATGTTTTTTGCGCAATCTTAAATAGTTTATTTAATCTGGCTGAACCAATAATCAATGTTTTTAATTCCTCAAGGCTTAAATTTTGACTCTGGCATAATCGCATATGAAGCATCAGCTCATTCACACTTGTTGCCATACGATCTCCACATGTACTTGTCGCATCGGCCAAAATTTGATAAGCCACTTGCAAATAATCTAAATTATTTTCGTTTGCTATCCAATCGAGAAAAGAAGAAATTTTTTCTTTAGCGGCTTGTGGATTGGAGGTATAAAAAGGAGTGCTTTTTACCCTTGAAAACCAATTTAAAAGATTGTTTTTGGCTGTTTGAGGTAAATTAGACAGTAATTTGATTTGGCAGTTTTTATTACACCATTCTTTTAAGACTGATTCAAAGTTTAGAAAAATTTGATTAGCCTGATTATTATGAAAGCTATGGGTATAGACTGATACATGAAATCTTGGCCCTTGATAGTTTGATTGGCTTGTCCTTCGATTTAATTGGTCAAGTATTTCTCGACTTAAAGGATTGGCTTCTAAATAAATTTCGCATTCGGATGATAGGTGGAAAAGGCATTCAGGAATAGTTTCAAAATTATTTCCAGTAAGGTTAAGATTGCGAAGATTTGTTAAGTTCATAAATGTTTCAGGTAATGTTTGAAGTCGGTTGTAGTTAAGATGAAGTTCGGTAAGATTGATTAAGTTTGGAAATGTTTCAGGCAATATTTGAATTTGATTATTATACAAATAAAGACATTGAAGTTTTGTTAGGTTTTCGAAAGACTCTGGGATTGACTGAAATTGATTATTTGCAAGATTTAGGTAGTTAATTTGATTTAAATTTCCAAAAGAATCAGGCAATGATTGAAGATTGTTATTATTCAGATTAAGCGTTTGAAGATCGATCAGATTTGTAAGCGACCCAGGTAACGATTGAAGCTGATTATAGGCAATTTGAAGGTTTTTAAGTTGGGTTAAATTTCCAAGAGAATTGGGTAGTACTTGAAGTTGATTATTTGTAAGGTTTAGGACGTGGAGCCGATTTAAATTTCCAAAAGAGTCAGGCAACGTTTGAAGATTGTTATTATTCAGATCAAGCGTTTGAAGATTGATCAGATTTGTAAATAACTCGGGTAGCGATTGAAGTTGATTATAAGCAATTTGAAGTTTTTTAAGTTGAGTCAATTTTCCAAAGGAAGTAGGGAGCAATTCGAGTTTGTTATTGTTAAGGTAAAGTTTAGTAAGGTTTGTTAGATTTCCAAAAGAATGAGGTAATGTTTGAAGTTGGTTGTTTGCCAAATTGAGTTTGTTAAGTTGGTTTAAATTTCCAAAGGAAATAGGGAGCAATTCGAGTTTGTTATTGTATAAATAAAGAAATTGAAGATTTGTTAGGTTTCCGAAAGAATCGGGCAGTGACTGAAGTTGATTATTTATAAGATCTAGGAAGAAAAGATTTGTTAGATTTCCAAAAGAACTAGGCAATAATTGAATGTTCTTTTCTGCTAGGCTGATCATACTAGTATCGCGAATTTCAAAAATTCTACAAAATTTTGCTAGTGCGTCATCTAATAATATGAGTTCGAATCTCGGAATAATCTGATCCATAAGGTCATTGCAAAAACTAGGTGTAGGACTGGATACCTGAAATTTAGGTCCCTGATAATTTGTTTGATTCACTCTTTGATTTAATTGATCGAGTATATCTTGGCTTAAAGGATTTTCTTTTAAATTAATGTCACAGGCGGAGTGTAAACGGAAAAGGCAATCCGGAATCTCCTTGAACTGATTATTACAAAGATTAAGAGACCGCAGATTCGTTAAGTTTCCAAAAGAATTAGGTAGGATTTGAAGTTGATTATTTGTAAGATCTAGATGGTTAAGTTGATTTAAATTTCCAAAAGAACTAGGCAATATTTGAAGATTCTTTTCTGCTAGGTTGATAATACTTGTGTTGTAAATTTCAAAAATTTTGCAAAACTGGGCTAATTCCCTATCCAAGTTCGTTAGATCAGCATCTGTTTTCATTAAAGAACTGGGTGGTGATGGGGGAATTAAATTCGTACTTGGTAAAGATACATCAGTTCTCGGATGTATGGTAACATTCTCAGAAATGACATTGTTTCGACCCCATACAATCCTTTTCCACTGAGATCGAAGCTGATTTTTATCGAAACAGTCAAATATTAAATGTAGCAAAGATTGAAAAATTGTTTTGCATAATAAATTAATCCGGCTAGAAAATTTTAAAGTTTTAGTGGATTGTTTGTAAGCATAATTATCTGAAAAAGTTATAAGAGTAGTGGGATTAAGATTGTAATCAACGCTATTCAAAATTTCCATCCAATTAATTGATTGATAAATTACTTTTTAAAAAAAACAAAAAAATATATTTTCGAGATTTTACAAATTAATTTTAATTAAAAATTAATCGTTTAAAAATAAGAGTAACAAATGTCAGACATTCTCTGTGTCTCCCAAACCCTTCTTAGCTTCGTAAGAGTTGTTATGATAAAAAGAGATTTTCTAGCAAACATACATAATAGCTGCTACTTGCATTCAAATATTTGAAATAAGATTTTAAAGATAGGTTTTTTTTATACAAAAAATATTTTTAAAATTTTGCAAAAGTCAAAACAGGAAAAGAAAATAGACAAATAAGAACAAGTAAAACTTCACAGCTTTTTACCTTATAGCCTTTTGCTTAAGAAACTTGTATTTTTCTTTCCATCCCATCAATTGTAGGGGGATATAAATAACCCCCTTTGTTTTTGTTTTATAGCAACCTAATCTTAAATGACTCTCTATATTGACCTGATGGCGAGTTATTTTTTCTAACACCTTTGACAAGTCATCATATGGATTTGACTAATCAAGTCTTCTATGATCATTTCTGATGAAAAGGCATAAAACGAAAACAAAAGTTTTTATAATTCAGCAATTTTTTGACAACTTCGGCATCGGCATCAAACATTTTTTCTCTTGTTATGAGTTGTTCTGATTGATCTAGGCTCAAATAAATGCCTTCGATATGTATAGTGCGGTAGTCTTCCAAAATTAACGTGCACGCATGCATTTTAGCTAATTCAATCTTTTGAAAGCTGAGCTGCTTTTAAAAATCCTCGCTTTCGTTCAATTGCAAAATATGCAAAAGCTATTGAATACGGAAATATTAAAAAAAATTGCTTTAATAAATTTTGATTGTTATTATTTAAAGTATTTAAATAGAGGAAGCTACTATGGGTCCTGGGAATCCGTCTATACTACACATTACCGTTCCTGCTTGGGCAGCTGCTGGATACATTTATGGTAAAGTTGCAAACGTTTCTCCAAAAATGTGTGCCCTCATTTTTGCTGTTTCTAAAATTGCTGATGTGTCGCTTTCAATATGTCATGCTTTTTTTAGTTATAAAACAGGTTTTTGCGCGAGAATTTCTGTTTATCGTGCTTATGCAGTTACAAGTTTGATTGTAAATACAATCACGATTATTGCCATGTATCGTTTAAAACTTATTGCTCAAACTGGTGCTGCTATATTTGCAGGATTATCTGTTTTATATTTTATAGGTAACTATAACTTTCGTTGAAAATCGGTGATGAATTTGTTAACCATAAGCAGTGCTAAAGTCATTAGCCTTTTCTGTTTGCTCTTGTATCCATTTTAAAACTTGTTGTGAGTGAAGTTGAAATAATAGAGGAAGTATTTAACGAAATTATTTTGTAATAATCACCTGCAGTATTACATTGCGACCAAAATCAGACGTCAAGTTTTGCATATAAATTAGTTAAAATAGATTAACCTGCTCCAAGTATGCAATCCGATCATAAACTCATACTTTTATTGATTTTTATCATTTCTTGAAAAAAATATTCGCTAGCGAATTCCATGGGAGTCGAATACCCAAGCGAGCTATGTAGCCGCTCTTCATTGTATTCAATCCTCCAAGCTTCGATGGTTTCTTGTGCCTCCTGTAAGTCTAAAAATAAATTTTGATCTAAACATTTGGCAAACTTTTTCTTAACTTTTCTTTTTAAACTTAATGACTCTTCGACGTATAGACGTTAAACTTTTTTCGGTAAATCATAAATATGATTTACCGACCATTTCTCTTTTTTAAGAAGAGCAGCGATTCTTCTATAGCCAAAGCTTTTATGCTTTAAAGAAATCTAAAAAATATACTCTTTTAAGACTTTGTTTTCTCGAGCATGACTTTTATCACGCATGATCGATCATGCCACTTTGATGAGCTCACAACCTCTTCTTTCGCTTATCTCAAAATGTCCTTTTAGATAACCGAGCGTTTTCCTTTGCGCTTATGAGCCTACCATTTTTTGAGACAACCCCCTTAAGGGCTGGCTTGTTTAGCAGCTCTTCTGCAAGCATCGCTTTCAGCTTTGTATTTTCTTCTTCTAAAGCCCTTAGATACTCGGCTTCCGAAACTGTCATACCGCCAAATTTAGCTTTCCATTTATAAAAGGTATTAGGTATCACATTGTGCTTTCGACAAAGCTCTAGAAATTTACACCCAGTTTCCATTTCGCCTAAAATAGGAATAATTTGCTCTTCGGAAAACTGACTTTTACGCATTTCTTTTGCTCCTTAATTAAAATTTTACCCATTTTAATATGGATTAAATTTTTTGGGGGCAGGTCAACCTAACTAACTTATAGTTAGAAAAATGGTCTATAAAGATTTCAGCTAAAATTGTATTTTCAACTATACATATATACTCAATATGATTTTATACATACTTATCAGTAATAAAATTATTAAGCGTTATTGTTCTTAAATTTCTCTATTCTAAAATAAAATTTTACTTTAGTCGTTTATAGCTTGATTATTTATCTTCATTATCCCCTTTTGCCCACACTATCCCTATTAGATCATGTAAAAGGTTTAATTGAGGCGTATAAAACAAAATCCAATTCGGAAGAGGATATATTCGTCAGTGCCAAATTGCTCCTCGAAAAGATCAATCAATTAGAAGACATAGGTGTCCAGCGTGAATGTTTGTGTCGCCTGCTAAAATTAGAGATAGAAGGGATCCAAAATTTAATAGAAGAGGAGGTAATGCCTGTTTTCGATTTTACAACATTTTTGTACGATATTCAGCATGATCAATCTCAACAGTTAATCGAACTTGAAGAAATCGTCAGTGAAATTATGGAAACAAAATTAAAATCAAATGAACTTAATTTGATCATTCCTATCTGTTCGATCTATCAAAGTATATTAGAGCATCTGTGGTTGCTTCCCCATCTCGAATTTGGCAATCACTGCACTAACCTCCTTGATACAATTTAGCTTTTAAGGATGTCAAATGTGCTAATTCAGATCGATGTAAGAATGGTTTTTTAAATCAAAATTAAATTTGGATTAGCTAATAAAGTTCTAAAATGCGTTAACTTAAATCTAACATCAGCGAAATGTTCGCAATGATTCAAATTTAGTTGCTGTAAATTAGTTAAGGACGTCAAATGTGTTAGCCCAGCTTCAGTAAGATAAATGCATCCGCTCAGATTTAAATGTTGTAAAGTCACTAAGGATGCTAAACGTTCTAATCCAGCATTGGTGAGACTATTGCACCAGCTCAGATCTAAATGTTTTAAAGTTACTAAGGGTGTCAAATGAGCTAATCCTGCGTCAGTAATAAAAGCGCATCCATTGAGGTTCAAATACTGTAAAGCTACCAAGGGTTTTAAATGCGCTAATCCTGCGTCAGTAATAAAAGCGCATCCACTGAGGTTCAAATACTGTAAAGCTATTAAAGATTTAAAATGCGCTAATCCTTTATTGGTGAGCTTATTGCAACAGCTTAAATCCAAATATTGCAAATTTGTTAAGGATGTCAAACTTGCTAATCCATCGTCAGTCAGATTGTGGCAGGCCTGAAGATGAAGTGCTTTTAAATTTTTACAATTTTTTAACGCTAAGAGATGGGCATCGGTCAAGTGGGCGTTTTCTGAAAAATTGAGTTTTTCTATCTCATTTGAGAAGTAATTTAAAATTTTTTTAAATTCTGCTAAATGAGGCGTCTGGTTTAATAATAAACTTGCAACTATGGGCTGTAAATAATTTTTTAAAGCACTTAAGCGATATTGATGCGCGAAATTTAAGGATTCTCTTAATTTTGCTAGGTTTTCTTCGTTGAAATTAAATAGGTCAAGTTCCCCTGATTTATAGGCATCAATCAGCTGTTCTTCTAAATTTTTCACAACATCTGTCAGTAGATAATAATCTGCTAGCTGAATGAAAGAAGTAATGTTTTCCATAGGGACTTTAAAATTAGCATTCGTTAGACAGGAGAGTAAACTGGTAAACTCTTCTTTTTGCGTCAAAACGAGAGGATTTTGAAGAGTTTCTTTAAAGTTTCCCGACCAAAGAACTCTAAAATAGGGCGATTTTTCCATTAACAAAGATTTTTGAGAACTTGTAATATTTAGAAAAGTATTATTCTGGAATCTTACTTTAAATTCGTGAGATAAAGGTAAAGGATTAGAAGTTTGAATTGCGAATGTCTCAATTTCTTCTAGGGTATTTGAAGGTTCTAATAAAACTTCGTTTTCGTACTCAAAATTATTAATAGTTTCCTGAGAGCGAATTCTTGTTAAAGATATATCAGATGATGGAGGGCGACTTGTAATAAATTTGGGAATGGTAATTTCTTTTCTGCTCCAAAAGATTTCTCTCCATGGAGTTTGAAGCTGATCTTTTTTGAGATAACCAAAAAATAGGTTTAGGAAACTCTGGAAGATTGTTATGCAAAATAAACTAACACGTTCAGAGAACTTTAAACAGTTATTCGATTCATAGTAGTAGGTAGCTGGATTGGAGAAAGTAATTTTAGGAGTAAACCTTAGATTATGAATAGTCAAATTCACCATCCAAATTGTATAAATAATGTATTTAATTTTTTAATATAAAATATGAGTGAATATTATTGCAATGTTAATGCAATAAAGACCCAATTAAATTTGTAGGAAATTTTAATTTTATTGATTAATAGAGCTGTTAAAGAATCAGTAAAAATTGATATGGATTAAATGCAAAACATTAATCTTTAATATCAAAGATAATATATCAAAGTTGCCTAAGTTCATCGAATCAAGGCTAAAAAAAATATTTTTTTAGCAATAGTTAGTGAGAATTTTTTGCAGACTAATGGTGAAATGATTAAACAAAAATAGGTAGTGCTAAATAGGTAAGGCTATTTCAATAAACTGATCTAATTTGATAGATTAATTATTCTAATTCAAGCGGAGAAGAGCAATGAGATGTACGCACTGTGGCTCAGATTTGGTAAAGGAGAATGGTTATACAAGACATGAAAAGCAAAATTTTCGCTGTTTAGAGTGTGGCAAACAGTGGAGCGAAAACAATGAAGCTAAAATCATTAACGAACAAATAAAGGAACTTGTCAGAAAAGCTCTTTTAGAAAGGGTATCTCTTAATGGAATTTGTAGAATTTTTGATGTAAGTATGCCATGGCTGCTAGATTTTATTAATTTCATTATCAATGATTTGCCTGAGGATTTAAATGCACAAGTCACATGTTGTGAGAAAGATGAATTGAAAGTGGCTAAACTTGAAGTAGATGAGCTATGGAGTTTTGTAGGAAATAAGAAAAATGATCAGTGGTTATGGCTCATCTTGCATAAAAAAAGTCGCCAAGTGCTTGCTATGCAAGTGG
>NZ_BASL01000777.1:0-52646 GCF_000648255.1 Candidatus Protochlamydia sp. R18
TTCATTATTATCAAGTTTAAATCCCAGTTCTTCTTTGCCAAAGACTCGCCAACAAGGAAGTAATTATCCTGCCAGTGAAAATAAACTTGCAACAGACTCTCCAAATACTTCTGCGGACTTAAATCCTTCAAATAACCTTTCCTCAGAAGAAATTGAGTCAACAATTCAACCTTCTGTGCTTTTGTTTTTACCTTCAGGATTTAAATTGAACTTTCAAGATGGCACTTTTTTGCATCTTTCTAGTTCTCAACTGGATTTGTTAAAAGAACAATCGCCCTATTTTAAGAATCTGTGGTCAGGCAATTTTAAAGAAACTCTTCAAACTCCTCTTGCTTTGACCCAAAAAGAGTTTACTTGTCTATTCCACTGCTTGCTAGATGCTCATTTTAAAGTTCCCTTAGAAGAAATCCCTTCTATTATTCAACGAGCCGATTATTATCAACTAACAGAAGTGGTGAAAAATTTAGAACAACAGCTGCTTGATGGGTATAAATCAGAGAAATTTGAGCTATTTAATTCCAGCGAAGACAGTCTAGTAGAATTAAAAGAACTTTTGAATTTTGCCCATCAATATCACTTAAACGCTTTAAAAAATTATTTAGAATCTACAGTCGTGAGCACCTTATTAAATCAGACGTCTGATTTAACGGAATTTGAAAAAATTGTAAATTACTTCGCAAATGACATAGAAGAACTTAATTTTTCAAAAAAAGCTTATTTGACTGATGCTCATCTGTTAGCGTTAAAAAATTGCAAAAATTTAAAAGCGCTTTATCTTGAAGGTTGTAAAAACCTCACTGATACTGGATTAGCACATTTGTCACCTTTAGTTGCTTTACAGCATTTGAGCCTGTTTAATTGCGAAAATCTCACTGACGCTGGTTTAGCGTATTTGTCGCCATTAGAGAATTTACAACATTTGAATCTAAGCCATAGCAAACATTTCACAGATGCGGGATTAGCGCATTTATCACCTTTAGCAGCTTTACAACATTTGAATCTGTTTGGGTGCGAAAATCTTACTGGCGATGGATTAACGCATTTATCATCCTTAATGGCCTTGCAACATTTGGGTCTAAATTTTTGCAGAAATCTCACGGATGATGGATTAGCGCATTTAACACCTTTAGTCATTTTACAGCACTTAGATCTGAGTGGGTGCCGCGATCTCACTGACGCTGGATTAGTGCATTTGACACCCTTAGTTGCTCTGCAACATTTGAATCTAAGCTATTGCGATAAACTTACTGACGATGGATTAGCGCATTTGACACCTTTAGTAGCCCTGCAGCATTTAAATCTGAGTTGGTGCTGTAATCTCACCGACGCCGGATTAGCGCATTTAAAATCCTTAGTCTCATTAGAGCATTTAAATCTGAGTTGGTGCTGTAATCTCACCGACGCCGGATTAGCGCATTTGACACCTTTAGCGGCCCTGCAGTATTTAAATCTTAGGCGTTGTAGAAATCTTATGGACGCTGGGTTGGTGCATTTGTCAACTTTAGTAGCTCTAAAGAATTTGGATCTGAGTTGGTGCCCTAATCTTACCGATGATGGATTGACGCATTTGACACCTTTAGTGGCCCTACAGAATTTGTATCTGGGTATGTGCAGTAACATAACTGATCCTGGGTTGGCGCATTTGACCTCCTTAGTGGCCCTGCAAAATTTAAATCTGAGTTTTTGCAGTAATCTCACTGACGCTGGGTTAACGCATTTAATACCTTTAGTGGCTCTGCAGCATTTAAATCTGGGTTGGTGTCCTAATCTCACTGACGCTGGATTAGCACATTTAACACCTTTAGTTGCTTTACAGCATTTAGATCTGCATGATTGCTTTAAGCTTACTGACGCTGGATTAGCGCATTTGACTCCCTTAGTGTCTCTACAGCATTTAAATCTGAGTGGGTGCCGTAAGCTCACTGACGCTGGATTAGCGCATTTAACACCTTTAGTCACTTTACAGCATTTAGATTTGAGTGGATGCCCTAAGCTTACTGACGATGGATTAGCGCATTTAACATCCTTAGTGGCTTTAAAGCGTTTAGTGTGGGTGCCGTAATCTCACTGACGCTGGATTAGCGCATTTGAGGTTTACAGGGGATTTAAAGCATTTAGTTCTGAATAATTCTGTGTGGTAGGTGCGAACTGACACAGCTTGAATTGTAATAATAAAGAAAAATAAATGTGGAACTAGTAAAAAAGATAGAAAAAGTGTTTTAAAAATATTTATATTCAAAAACAAAAAGGTTTTAAAATTAAATAAAGCAATTTTGAATAAACCCCTTCTGAATAATATAATTTTACAGTAATTTTTCTTTAATAAACCAATTTTTTCTAAAATTCGCTGAGAACTAATATTTGTGAGATCTACTAAAGCTTCGATTTTTCAACCTTAAGATTTTCGAAACCTGCATGAATTACTATTTGACTGCTTGTGTAACATTATTTTTCGATATTACGTAGCCTAACTCAACTTTACAAATTTGAGCTCCTTTGCCTTTATCAAGCGTGAAAGTTCCTAGGACTTTTTCGCCAAGATATCCTGCCTTAAATCATAGATGCTACTCAACAACATTTTTAAAAATTCTACAGCATCATTTCGAGAGAGGTAGCTGTTTCACATCATGTATTTTGTAAATTCACCATTTATTGCCCATTCTATAAAATTATCTACATCTCTTAGATAGTGTAGTCACGAGACTTCTGCCCATATAGCAATACATCTAATATGGGCTGCAGCCAAGAATGAGGCTGTGCTCTTTGCATAACGGGTCGCTATTCCTCTCCAGCGCTTCAAATGTAAAAATGCATTTTCCACCAAATGCCTTAACTTATAGAGATCTTTATCGTATTCTCGACCAGTTATGCGATTCTTTCGTGGAGAAATCACCACTTGCATTCCCTGACTTTATAGCTTGCTCAACGATTGCGTCACTATCATATCCTTTGTCTGCCAGTAACCGCTCAGCTGTAAGACCAGCGATCAAATTGCTTGCTTGAGTACAACCTGCTGTTGTGCCTTCTGTAATCATGACCCTGATCGGCAGACCGTGCGCATCCACGGCAAGATGCAATTTTGTATTGAGCCCCCTTTTGTATGACTCATGCTCTGATTACCACCTTTAGCTCCCGCTGCATGAGGATGCACTTGACAATGCGAAGCATCTATCACAAGCCATTCATCATCTGGATCGTCAATCAGCACCTCAAGCAACTTTTCCCAGACTCTCTGATTGCGCCATCGGATAAATCGCCGATGAGTATTGCTCCAACCACCGTAATCTGGAGGCAAATCCCTCCATGGAGCTCCCGTTCTTAATATCCAAAATACTGCATTGATAAAAGTCCTATTATCTCTTGTTATACCACCCCAAGCCCCTCTTTTTCCTGGCAAATGAGGTTCCAGTAAATTCCAAACTCTGTCGGATATATCATGTCTTCTGTGCGCTTCCATAAGATGCTCCATTGATGAGCTTAGAAGAGTAGCACATTTAAGCATTTATTTTATTTCTCGTGACTATACTATCTAAAATAATTTTTTTAAATTTATTTTTAGTTCTTGTTGTTTATAATCAGATATTAAATTTTCTCTCCAACCTTTTTTGGGATAAAACTATTCAAATCAAATAAAAAGAAAAAACTAACATCAACAAGCTTCTATACAGCGCATATACTTTAGTTATTAACCAGATGTTAGCGAATAGCCAACACAAAAGGAGAGAAATAATTATGCGCATTCTTGGACAAATAGGAAGCGTATTTAATTAAAATCATTCAGTTGCGTCGTTTTAATTTATTTTGAATTAGAATCCCTATGGCTATGCTAAATTAATTGATGGCTGACTAAGACTATCTAATTTTGTAAAATAAGCTATAGATCAAGCTAATTATAAAGGCGGTGGCAACAAATAAAAAATTATAGTAAGACTTGGAAAGATTTTCAGTCTTTTTTTGAAAAGGGTAGCTCAAAAGAATTATTGAGCTACCTTTTAATTTCAATTGATTGCAGAACTAGCAGTAGTAGATTTTCCATGAAGAGGATAAATTTCATCGTCAATAATGACAATCTCTTCGTTTTCCACTGTCACATGACAACGACGTCCTTCATTAGGATTCATCAAAATCCGCTCTGCTAAAGGGTCCTCCAGAAATTGTTCAATGGTACGTCTTAATGGACGAGCTCCCATTTCTACTTGGAAGCCTTTATCTACCAAGAAATTCTTAGCCGCATCATCAAGCTCAATAAATATTTCGCGTCGAGCTAGACGTTTGCTAAGTTTTTCAATTTCTAAAGAAATCACATGCAATAGATTGTCTCGATTAAGCGGATGGAAAATAACGATGTCATTCAAACGGTTAAGAAATTCAGGTTTAAATCGTTTTTTGACTTCGCTTTCAATTTTCTCCTTAATATGACTATAATCTAGCGACCCTTCAGATGCTCCAAAACCAATCTCAGTACTTTTCTTAATAAGATCAGCCCCCAAGTTAGAGGTCATGATAATAATTGTATTTCGGAAATCAACTCTTCTTCCAAAAGAATCTGTCAAACGCCCTTCTTCAAGTATTTGTAACAGAAGATCCATGACATCAGGGTGTCCCTTCTCAATTTCATCAAACAGGACCACTGAGTAAGGTCGCTGTCTAACTTGTTCTGTTAGCTGTCCACCTTCTTCATGCCCCACATAGCCAGGAGGAGAACCTGTCATGCGACTGACGGCAAATTTTTCCATATATTCCGACATATCGACTTGAATGAGTGCATCTTCGCCGCCGAACATGTTAATTGCCAAAAGCCTAGCTAAAAGTGTCTTCCCAACTCCTGTAGGACCTAAAAAGAGAAAAGCTCCAATTGGACGATTTGGATCTTTAATGTCAGCTCTACTTCGACGAATGGCACGGCAAACTGTTTTGATAGCGTCTTCTTGGCCAATAATTCCTTCTTTTAAGATCTCTTCCATTTTGAGAACTTTTTGTAGCTCACCTTCAGTTAATCGATTGAGAGGTATTCCTGTTTGCCTTGCTATCACATTTGCTACATCCTCATCCTCAACAATGACTTCATGCTCTTCTTTGTTAATTTCCCATTCAGCTCGAATTTGTTGTAACTGCTCACGCAAGGTTTTCTCTTTATCACGTAATTTGGCAGCTTTTTCATACTCTTGCTTACCAATAGACTCTTCTTTAGCCAACCTTGTGGCCTCTATTTCTGACTCATACTTACTAATGTCTTGTGGCTGATTCATCATAGAGATACGCAGTTTGGCGCCTGCCTCGTCAATTAAATCAATCGCCTTATCTGGTAGAAAACGCCCATGAATATAGCGATCCGATAAGACCGCGGCAGCACGAATTGCTTGGTTAGTGAAAATGACTTTATGATGTTTCTCATACTCAGGTTTTAAACCATAAAGAATTTCAATAGTATCATCAACACTTGGAGGAGCAACTAAGATTTTTTGGAAGCGACGTTCTAAAGCTGCATCTTTCTCAATGTGCTTCCGATATTCATCAATTGTTGTTGCGCCAATACATTGCAATTCTCCACGAGAAAGAGCTGGTTTTAAGATATTTGAAGCATCTATAGCTCCTTCAGCAGCACCTGCGCCAACAATTGTATGCAATTCATCAATAAACAGTAAAACATTCCCATTTTTCTTGATTTCATCCATAACAGCTTTAATACGTTCTTCAAATTGTCCTCTGTATTTAGTACCGGCAATCATTAAAGCTAAATCAAGTGTAATTAATTTTTTCTTACGTAAAGTATCAGGCACATCCCCTTTTACAATAGCTTGAGCAAGCCCTTCTACTATGGCAGTTTTACCGACTCCTGCTTCTCCGACTAAAACTGGATTATTTTTTCGACGCCGACACAGAATTAAAATGAGTCGCTCAATTTCTTCTTTTCGACCTATGACTGGATCCATTTTGCCTTCGCGACACATTTCAGTTAGATCGTGTCCATAAGCTCTTAAAGCCGGCATTTTATCATTAGCAGTTCCAGCAGCTACTTTTTCGTAAGAACCTTTTCCCCCACTGCCAGGTGATGGGTTACTTGGACTAATACCAGCTCCACTAATGGGAGGAAGTTGTAAGTTAAAAGTTTCAAGTTCTTTTAAAACCTCTTTACGCACTTCTTTCAAATTGACATTTAAATTTTCTAGAACTTGTGCGGCAACGCCATCTGTTTGTCTTAACAAACCAAGCAATAAATGCTCTGTCCCCACATAATTATGATTTAGATTGGCTGCTTCTTCATTTGCAAACTCAAAAACTTTTTTTACTTTTCCAGTTAAGGCTGGATCTCCGTAAACTTGGATTTCAGGTCCGTATCCTACTAATTTTTCTACTTCACTGCGCACGGTTTCAAAATCAATATTAAGGTTTCGTAAAACGTTAACCGCAACACCTTGGCCTAGTTTAAGTAGTCCTAAAAGGACATGCTCTGTGCCTAAATAATTATGATTAAGTCGCTGCGCTTCTTTTTTGGCTAATTTAATAACCTGTTTTGCACGATTCGTAAATTTATCAAACATGTTGAACTCGCTTTTTTTTAGAATATCAGATGCTTTGATTTAATGATGGTCTATTATCATTGAACCATTGAATAAAGTGCAAAAGACTCTTTCGCTGCAATTAAATTTACTCTCAAAATTCAATTATATAAGTCAGCGAAATGAATTTGAAAGCAATCAACTGTTTGTGCCCAAATGTAGTTTGCATCTCTATTTTTTGCAAAAAAAAAGTTTAAATAAGTAATTTGATTATAAATTATTAACTTCTAGGAAATTGGAAATAATGGATTTTTATTATTTTTAATAATAAGCTTTCATTTATTTTTTAGCAATCACATAAAGCAACTGCTAAATATTAAAACCTTTTGCAATTTTAACGGCTAATAAACGGGCTTGCAAAACTCTATCATTCACAGAAACCCCGTCAAAAGAATGACCTGTAAAAGTGAATTGGGGATAAAGAGATAAGGATTGAGATAAATTGATTAAAGTTAGGTAATGTCCAATTTGATATTGAGGGATCGCCTGTTTGGCTAAAGAAACATAAACTTCATCTGGCACAGAATCAATCGCCAAATGCCTTTCGATAGAAGATAATGCAAGGGCTAATCCTTTTTGCCTATCATCTATCTGAGGGTGCTGAGTTCCCCCCATCATAACTGTTAAGCGAGTGTGTTCAGGAGAAAAATTTTGCTTAGGAAACACTGCAGAATCCCATACACATCCCAAAATTGATTCTTTTTCTTGAAAGGGAATTAAATAACCAAAGCCAGATTTTTTTAAAACAGGTCGACGATAACCACAATTGACAACCATCACAGAGGTGGATTCCATAGACTGTAGCAGTGAAGCCGTTTCACTAAACTCTGAACCAAGTAAAGGAGCCAATTTTGAAGCTGGCAAAGTAGAAATCAAATGATCAGCTTTAAAAACTTTTTCGTTATCTAAAACAACTGTGGCCCCCTCTTTTTCCATTTCAATCGCTTTCACAGTAGAAGAAAAATGAATATTAGCATCTAGTTGATGCACGAAAGATTGTATTAAATATCCCATTCCTTGCTTAAAGGAAAAAAGAGGTTGTTTCATCCAATATGAAACAAAAGCGCTAGAGGATTTTTTTTCTTTTTTTTGATTCCATATCCCTTTAATTAAAGATCCGTTTTCCTGTTCCCACTTCCAAAAAAGAGGAAAACAGCTTTTCATGGATAATTTTTTGCAATCTCCGGCATAAATTCCTGAAACAAATGGATCAATTAAACGGGAGGTCCATTCTTTTCCAATACGTCGACTAAAAAATTCTTCTATAGATTCATCTTCTTTTAATGACCTTGGAGAATTTAAATCCCGATAAACCGCTTTGAGCCATCCTTTAACAAGAGGGTTAAAAAGAATATGAAAAAAGGAACTGGGTAAAGGCTGTAATTTTTTTTGAAAATAAAGAAAACGAAGGTTCGCAGAAGAATGTGCCCCAATGACTTCATCACATAATCCTAATTCTTCAATGAGTTGAAGCATTTCTCTTCCAGAGCCTTTCGAACGGCAACTGCGTGGACCTGTCTCAAACAAAAAATCTTGAGAATGAATCGTTTGAATCCACCCTCCGGCTCTTGAATTTGCTTCTAACAAAGTAAGTTGAACGGAAGATCCTAATAGTTTTTTCAAAAACCATGCTGTTGCAAGTCCGCTAATTCCAGCACCTAAGATCACGATATGTTTAACCACGCCTTTCCCTCACAGATTCAACTAAAGTGCGAACTGCCTCTTCAGAAACATCAGGAAAGATGCCATGCCCTAAGTTTAAAATAAATCCTCGATCTCCTTCCATTTCATCTAATAAAGCATTTACCTCTTCCTTGATTTTGGGCAAAGGTGCATAAAGCAAATCAGGATCTAAATTTCCTTGCAAAGCAATGGGATAAGGAATGACATCACGCATCCGTTTTACCCGACAATTCCAATCTAATCCAACAGCTGCAGGGTTAATAGAAGCTAAATCTGGGCCGAAAACCGAGGATCCTCGGCAAAATAAAATGAGAGGGATATCTTTTTTTAATCCTTTTAAAATGTACTTTAAATAATTTAAAGAAAACTCTTGAAATTGACGATAAGAAAGAGTATTTGCCCAAGAATCAAAAATCTGTAAAGCATGTACCCCCGCATCAATTTGCATATTGAGATAAGCAATCGACCAATCTGCTATTTTCCGAAGTAAAGTATGAAATCCTTGCGGCTCATGATACATCCAATGTTTAATTTTTTTGAAGTCTCGGCTAGTTTTTCCTTCGATCATATAACTTGCCACAGTAAAGGGTGCTCCACAAAAACCAATTAAAGGAACATTTAATCGGGGTTGTAAACATCTAATTCCTTCCTTGACAAATTCAAGGGAAGTAAGATCCTCGGGCATCGCAAGTTTTTCAATATCATGAAGGTTAGTGATAGGTTTTTCTATAATAGGTCCTACCTTATCTTCAAAGCGAACTCCTACTTTTAAGGCTTCGGGAATGACTAAAATGTCTGAAAATAAAATAGCTGCATCGACTTGATAAGCTTCGATAGGCAATAAGGTAACTTCAGCAATCAATTCTGGATTGTGACACATATCTAAAAAAGAATATTTTTCTCTTAATGCTCGATAAGAAGCTAAATGGCGCCCGGCTTGTCGCATAAGCCAGACGGGAGGTCTGGAATTATTGCGACAATGCAAGGCTTGAAGCAGTCGATCATTAAATGAACTACTAATGATATTTGAAACAACAGAATTAGGTGCGTTATTTTGGCTATAAAATACGTTCAAGTATAGCCTCAACAGTAAAACCAAATTCTTTTGCTAATACACCCGCAGGAGCTGAGGCTCCAAAATGTTCCATACAAATTGCAATACCATCACGGCCAATGTATTTATGCCATCCAAGGTCAACACCAGCTTCAATACTGACCCTTTTACCAATATCTCCACCAAACAGACTTTCTTTATAATCTATAGGTTGCTTTTCAAATAAAGCCCAGCAAGGCATAGAAATAACGCGGACATTTTTACCAAGTTTTTCTAATTCATTTGCTACGTTCATCGCTAAACTCAATTCCGAGCCAGTTGCAACTAAAGTAAAGTCAGCCTTTCCTTTTTCTTTTTTTACGATATAAGCCCCTCTCCCCATTCCTTCCACATAAGGAATGTTTGTCCCAGCTAAATCAGGTAAATTCTGGCGAGACAAAATTAAAGCCGTAGGGCCTTTATATTGCAAAGCTGCAATCCAAGACATTTTCACTTCATAACTATCTGCTGGGCGGATCACTTGTAGTTGAGGAATAGCTCTTAAAGCTGCATAATGTTCAACAGGTTGGTGAGTAGGCCCATCTTCCCCTAAAAAAATAGAATCATGAGTAAATTGATAAAAAACTTGTGCATGTTGTAAAGCCGCCAAACGAATTGCATTACGCATATAATCAGAAAAAGTTAAAAATGTTCCTACAAATGGAAGAATCATTCCAGTCTGATAAAGACCAGTCGCTATTGTCGCCATCCCAAATTCTCGCACACCGAACTTAATATTGCGTCCATGAAATTCGTTAGGAGCAATTAAAGAAAACTTCTTTAACATTGTCATATCGGATGAAGATAAATCAGCTGATCCTCCATATAATTGAGGGATCATATCTGCTAAACTATTGAGAACTTCTTGAGAAGCTTTACGTCCGGAAATTGGAGCTTTAATCATCAGATGTTGAAGCTTTTGCTCGAAATCATCGGGAAGTTTGTGATGTAGCATGACTTCTAATTCTTGGAATTTAGAAGGATTTTCTTTTGCCCATTCTTCAAATATTTGCTTCCACTCATTTTGTTCTTTTGCATCGGAAACAAGCTTATTTTGAAAGTAGTTGATGACAGCTTGAGGAACATAGAAATCTTCTTGAGGAATGCCTAGTTCATCTTTAGCTGCTTTAATCTCTTCTACTCCAAGAGGTGATCCATGGGCTTTATAAGTCCCCCCTTTATTCGGGGCTCCTTTCCCAATAATAGTATGAGCTATAACTAAACAAGGCTTTTCCTGATAGTGTCGAATTTGAGAAAATACAGTATCAATAGCTTCAATATCGTTTCCATCTATTTCAAATACATCCCAACCATAAGCCTTATAACGAGTTTTAGTATCTTCTGAAGAACTTTCTGCTAACGGTCCATCTAAAGAAACGTGATTCGCATCATAAATAGCAACCAAATTATTCAATTTTAAATGACCAGCTAATGAGGATACTTCTGAAGAAATCCCTTCCATTACACAACCATCGCCCATTAACACATAAACTTTATTATTAAAAATGGGATGCTTTTCTGTGTTAAATTTTTCTCCAAGAATTTTAAATCCAAGTGCTTGACCGACAGCATTACCTACACCTTGCCCTAAAGGCCCCGTCGTTGTTTCCACACCATCCGTCATAAATGATTCTGGATGGCCTGGAGTTGGGGAATGAAGCTGCCTGAAATTTTTGATGTCTTCCAACGTGATTTTGTAACCAGCTAAATGTAAACAAGAATATAACCACATGGATCCGTGTCCAGCAGATAAAATAAAACGATCGCGATTGAGCCATTTAGAATCTTTGGGATTTTGCTTAAGATAATAACCATATAAGTATGCACCAAGTTCAGCACATCCCATTGGAAGCCCTGGATGACCTGAATCTGCTTTTTGGACAGCATCCATCGAAAGACCTCGAATGGTATTTGCTATTTGTTTCATGATTTGCTTTTGCTCAGAATCGAGAGGTTGAGGCACTGAAACTTGAAGATGGCTGCTCATATTTTTCACCAAATAAATTTAAAGATTAAAAAAACTTAATGTAGCTCTAATGCATAAAAAGGCGCAAGAAAAAGGGTTAAAACCTAAACTTGCCGTTTTCCCACCCCCTGGCTTTTAAAAAAATTGAAAGATAAATAAACTTTTAATAAGTATATAAATTTTAATTTAAATTCCATTTTTTAAAATTTACGACTACCGTTTATCCAGCTATTTATGAAATCGTCTAAGAACAAGCTCAAAATGAGTGACTAATTCCTCGTTATTTTGAGACATTAACTCAAGTTTTTACGCATGCTCATTGATTCTATCAGGTTTTTTAAGATATGACGCCTTTTTAAGTATTTAAGCAAAAAGAATGTGGTTATCCTACTGTTTATGGAGCAGTAATCCATTTTATAGAGGGGATTTTATCACTTGGGAAACTGATGCCTTAAAGTAACTTTATTGATTAAATATGTCGAAGAAATTTTTATTATTAATATCCCACACCTTCATTTTAGGCTTTACATTAAAAAAAATACGTTCTATCAACGTTTTTCTTACCCATCCTCTTGAAATGTGAAAATCTCTTCTTAAAACAACAACTTTTTTATCAGCTTCTTTTCAAGCAAAATTTTTAAATAAAGCTATTCTTTTAAAACACAATTTTTTAGCGCATTTTTAACAGCTAATATAGTCGAAAAGTTCAACTTTTCTATACAAAGTTAATTCAAAGCTGGTTTGATGTTTGGTAAAACTTGAATTTTACACCTTAAATCCTTACATTTAATTCTAAAATTTCATTAATAACCTAAACGATTTTTAAGTAAATAAACTCAAAACTCAGGTTAATAACTCTCTCGGTCAAAATCTTACACGAGCAATTATGTTAACACAATCTATCAGACGTCAATTCTTAGAATATTTTAAAAAACATCAACATCAAATCGTTTCTTCCTCTTCAGTTCTTCCTCACGACGATCCAACTCTTTTATTCAACAATGCAGGAATGAATCAATTCAAGGACGTTTTTTTAGGGAAGAGTTACCGCGATTATAACCGTGCAGCCACAAGCCAAAAATGTATTCGAGTAGGAGGAAAACATAACGATTTAGAAAATGTTGGTCACACGAGCAGGCACTTAACATTTTTTGAAATGTTAGGAAACTTTTCATTTGGAGATTATTTTAAAACTCAAGCCATCCAATTCGCCTGGGAAGTTTCTACGCAGGTCTTTGGATTCGAACCCGAACGAATTTGGCCAACAGTTTTCCGAGAAGATGATGAAGCATTTGAGCTTTGGACTCAATATGTTCCAGCTGAACGCATTACTCGTTTCGGAGAAAAAGATAATTTTTGGGCAATGGGAGATACAGGCCCTTGTGGGCCCTGCTCGGAACTCTTATACGATCGAGGATCTGATTACGGAAATGCCACAAAACCATCCGAAGATTCTTCTGGAGAACGATTCTTAGAATTTTGGAATCTGGTTTTTATGCAATTTAATCGACAAACTTCGGGTATTCAAAATCCTTTACCTAAACCATCCATTGACACTGGTGCGGGACTCGAGCGAGTGATCAACTTAAAAATGGGAGTTAATAGCGTTTTTGAAACGGATATTTTAAGAAGTATTATTGCTCAAATTGAATTACTTTCAGGAATTGCCTATCATCCACAAGATCAACAGTCTGCTGCTTTTCGAGTCATCGCTGATCATTTGCGTTGCCTCTCTTTTGCTATTGCCGATGGTGTTCAACCTAGCAATGTTGATCGAGGTTACGTACTAAGAAAAGTTCTTCGAAGAGCTGTTCGGTATGGACGAACATTAAAGCTTGAAAAACCATTTTTAGCCGAAGTTCTTCCTCAATTAGTTTCTACTATGGGTAGCGATTATCCAGAACTTGTTAAAGGGCAAGATCGTATTGCTGAAATTTTGACAATCGAAGAAGAAGCATTTATTCGCACTCTCAAGCGAGGTGGAAATATTCTTAATCAAGTGATTGAGAAATCACGGGCAAGTCATCAAATAATTTCTGGTGATGATGCGTTTAAACTCAAAGATACTTATGGGCTTCCAATCGAAGAAATTCTCTTAATCGCTAAAGACTCAGAATTAAAAGTCGACGAATCACGCTATCAACAATTAGAAGAAGAAGCAAAGCAAAGATCTCGTCATGTTCATAAGACTGTTCATCAAATTGCGGGAGAAAATATTTTCGCAGATTTTGTCAAAATTCGAGGTGAAACTAAATTTGCTGGATTTACACAAAATTCTTTAAAAAGTTCAGTCGTAGGGCTTTTTGTCAATGGAGAATTCGTCGAAGAAATGCAATCTGGGCAAGAAGGACTTGTCTTCTTAAGCGAAACCCCCTTTTATGCTGAAATGGGTGGACAAGTCGGCGATACTGGAACATTAGAAAATTCGAATTCCAGGTTCATTGTAGAGGATTGTGTGGTACCTTATAAAGGTTTGATCGCACACAAAGGAAAATTGAATACAGGTTCTCTCAAAAATGGTGAGATGATTACAGCCTCGATTGATAAAAAACGGCGACAAAAAATTGCCAACAATCACACGGCAACTCATTTACTGCATTGGGCATTACATCAAATACTTGGAGAACATATCAAACAAGCAGGCTCAGTTGTCGATCCTCAACGCCTTCGCTTTGACTTTAGCCATCATAAAGCTCTTTCTTTAGAAGAAAGCCGACAAATTGAAGACTTGGTCAATCAAAAAATTAGAGAAAACCTGCCTGTCAAATGTTATGAAATCAAGTATGAAGAAGCACAAAAAAAAGAAGATATTAAACAATTTTTTGGTGAAAAATATGGTTCAACTGTTCGAGTGATTGATATTGACTATTCAAAAGAACTCTGTGGAGGCACTCATACGCCAGCTCTTGGAAATATTGGACTTTTTAGAATTTTGAAAGAAAGTGGCATTGCAGCAGGAATTCGAAGAATTGAAGCAGTCACGGGTGCAGAAGCAGAACTTTTACAGCGACAGGATGAAGATTTAATTCGCACATTGGCTCAACAATTAAAAGTCCCTATTCACCAGGTATTAGAGAAATTAGAAAAACTTCAAGAAGAAAATAAGCAATTTATTGCTGAACTTAAAGAAATCAAAAAGAAAGAACTTAACGTTTTAATCGACGGTTTTATAAAAAAAATTGAACAATTAGGAAACATTTCTGTTTTAATTTTAGAAACCGCGCTTTCTGTCGAAGAATTGCGACTTTGTGTAGATTTAATCAGTGATCAAATTCCTTCTGCAGTAATTATTTTAGGGGCAGCTTTTCCTGATAAATGTCAAATTTTAGTAAAGATCAGTGATGACCTTGTTAAGCAAGGTATTAATGCCAACGAAATTATTAAAATTTTAATGCCTATTGTAGAAGGAAGCGGGGGTGGAAAACAACATACCGCACAGGGAGGCGGTAAAAAACCAGCTATGTTAGGAGAAGCCTTTAAGCAAATACGAATTTACTTAAAAGAAAAAATGAATGTGAAATAAAGATTTGACGGCTCAGATTTACACATCAAGCCGTTTTTTTAAGCTACCAAAATTTTTATTCATTCAGACTTGGCTACAGATTAATCTCAATTTGTCTAGCCTTAATCATTAATTTAATTGTAGAATGAGACTAGCATACCCTTAAAATTGGCTTATTCTTGATTGATTTCAAATATCACATGAACATTTGCTCGCATTTCAACGTGGCCAATTTCAATAGGAACCTCATAAGTATTTCCAGAGCTTTGTTTAGTTGCCATCAACATTCTTGGTGTTGAATAATTCTGTTGATTAGGGTCTAAATCTAGAGACAAAACACGAACAAGACGGACATTTGCAGCTTTAGCTAAAGCATTTGCGTCTTCAAATGCGTTTTGGGTTGCCAGTTGAATGACTTCCTGACGATAAGCTTGAGGATTATTCAAATTGAAATTGATTTGACTTAATTGATTGGCTCCGGCCTCGACAACAATCCCAATAATTTTCTCGATCAAACTGAGCTTACTTGTTTTTATATGAATCGTATTCGTAACTTCATAATGAGTAATTGTAGAGGCTTCTTTTTTTTCTATTGAATCAATAGAGTGATAAATAGGTTGAATCGTAAAATGCCCTGTTTGGTAATCTTGAACATTTAAACCTAAATCAGTGAGCTGCCCAACTACTTTACGCATTTTTTCATTATTAGCTTGAACTGCTTTTTTAGATTCAGGGTCTTGTGTGACGACAGAAACACTCATTTCCAATTGGTCAGCAGGTTTAAAAATAGTTGCTTCCCCTTTTACCGTTAATTGTGGCAAATTAGAGCTATTAAATTCTTCCCCATAAGCTTGAGGGGAAAAAAAATACAAGATTAAGAATAGCAAACTCATTTTCTGCTTCATGACTTTCTCCCTTTTGTTAAGCTTGTTATGACAACTGTGCTTAAACTAAATAAAAAAAAATAAACGATAATCTAGCAGCTGCATACCTTAAACTTAAAATCTATTTACTATGTTAAATAGTATTTTTAAAGTTTTATTTTTAGTAAATTTACTCATTCACAAAAAATTTGTTTTGGATGGTTAAATTTTTCAGAGGAGTTAATTACTTTGAATGGAAAAAAAGGAAAGGGAGTTGAAATGTTCTCTTATAATTCTACATAATAACTAAAAGTTATTCCTTTTTTAGACTAAGATGTTTCATTTGCCTCTTTTCGAAAGACATGATGACATAATATATAACTCAAATAATGGATTAAAAAACTCTTTGCCCATGATTTTTGAAAAGATGTTAAAAAGTGAGCGAATTCTTGCTCTTCAAAAAGCTTTACAGCATACCAAAGATATCCTTTTGATTGAAGAGTTATGGAATGCTCCAAAAGCCTTAATTGCAGCTCTTGCTCAACAAGTCACCGGTAAACACGTTTTAATCTTAACAGGCTCCAGTCAAGAGGAAGCTCGACTTTTTCATGATTTAAGCTTTTTTACAAACTGCCCAACTGTCGACTTTCCTTCTTGGGAAACACTCCCTTCAGAAAATGTTCCTCCTAGCCCAGATATTGTTGGCGAGCGATATCAGCTCTTAAAGAAAATCAATTCGTCAAGCGAGCCTCATATCATTTTGACTAGCTTACAAGCTTGTTTACAAAAGCTAATTGCTCCTTCTGCTTTTCAAAAGCTCTATCTCACACTTAAGGCAAATGAGAGCTTTTTTTTTGATGATCTTATCCAAAAACTTAATTTGATGGGATATCAACGAAAATTTATCGCTTCTGATAAAGGAGAGTTTGCAGTACGTGGTGGAATTATCGATGTATTTCCTGTTTCCTCTCCCGATCCTTACCGCTTGGAGTTCTGGGGAGATGACTTAGAATCTATTCGTATTTATGATCCAATTGGGCAAATATCGGTCAGAACAGTCGAGCAAATTGATATTGCACCCGGCTTAGAACTTGAATTGCTCAATCAATCAAATGAACAGGCTTCTTTTTTAGATTATTTAGGGCCTGAAACATTAATTATTTTTGATGATCTTCTTGCCTTAGAAGATCGATACGCCTCTTTAATTAGCTTAGGAGCGAATAATAAATTTTTTAGTTCTATTGAAGAATTTCTTCAACTATTGACTCCCTATCAAAAAATGTTTTGGTCACAAAAACCAATTGAAGAGCTTAGTGAAGTCAAACACCTAGATTCTAAACAAAGCGGTTATTATTCTCAGACGACAATTTTTCACAACCTCAAGTTTCAAATGTTTAATCGTGATTGGACCGTTAAACGTTGGCGTCATCCTTTTAACACAATTACAAATTATTTTATTTCTCAAGAAGAACAAGGGGACTTTAATGGGGATGAAATTCTTTATCGTCTGCCTTCTCTTTCCCATGAAACTTTTAGACTTGATCTTTTATGTGCAAGTGAATTAGAAGAAAATAACTTACGTCAAAAACTCCTTTCAAATAATATCCATTTACCTAAGCAAACCACTTATCAAATCGGTTATCTCTCAAGTGGCCTTGTCATTCAAGATGAAGAATGGATGATTTTACCCTTAACGGAACTAACGCATAGATATAAAATAAGGCGACAAAAGCTTCGAAGTACCTATCATACCTCTCCTGCTGAAACATATGATTTAACTCCTGGAGAGATGATAGTTCACTTAAATAATGGGATTGGACGTTATCTTGGAATCGAAAAAAGGGCTAACCACTTAGGCATTCTCAGTGAATTTTTCACAATCGAATATGCTGATCAAGCTAAGTTGTACGTTCCCTTTAATCAAGCACACCTTATCACTAAATATCTTGGATCCAATGAAGTCATTCCGAAATTACACACAATCGGGAGTAGTAAATGGAAAAAAACAAAGGAACATACAGAAAGAGCAATTCTAGGCTATGCTTCTGATTTACTCAAAAGCTACGCAGAACGAGAAATTAAAGAAGGCTTTGCTTATCCTATCGATTCTGCGGATTTACAATCTTTTGAAGGTGAATTTCCTTTTTCCGAAACCGAGGATCAACTGGCAGCCATCTCCAGCATTAAACAAGACATGATGTCTAAAAAAGCGATGGATCGTCTCATTTGCGGAGATGTAGGCTACGGTAAAACAGAAGTGGCTATGCGAGCGGCTTTCAAAGCTGTGACAGATGGAGCTAAACAAGTGGCGGTTTTAGTCCCCACAACAGTCTTAGCCATGCAACACTTCGATAATTTTCTAGATCGTATGGCTAATTTTCCAATTAATATTGGAATTCTTTCCCGCTTTCGTACTCAAAAGCAAATTCAAGAAACATTGGAAGGTATTGCTAACGGTTTTATTGACATCGTTATTGGAACACATCGCATTATTGGTGAAGATGTCAAATTCAAAGATTTAGGCCTTGTCATTATTGATGAAGAACAACGTTTTGGAGTAAAAGCCAAGGAACATCTCAAGAAAATTAAAATTGGAGTTGATTGTCTCACACTTTCTGCAACTCCTATCCCTCGTACTTTATACATGTCTCTCATTGGCGCAAGAGACATGTCAGTCATCAATACCCCTCCTCAGGATCGATTACCAACAAAGACTATTATCACAGAACCTAGCGATCAAATTATTCAAAATGCCCTTTTAAGAGAATTGTCTAGAGATGGTCAAGCATTTGTTATTCACAACCGTGTGGAATCAATCTACTCTGTGAGTAATCGAATTAAATCTCTTTTACCACAAGCGCGTGTTTTAGTCGCACATGGACAAATGCACGCCGATGAAATCGATGCCACATTCCATGCTTTTAAAAGCGGTCAAGCAGATATCTTAGTCGCCACAACGATCGTGGAAAATGGAGTAGACATTCCTAACGCAAATACGATCTTAATTGATCGTGCAGATCATTTTGGTTTGGCGGCGCTTTATCAACTTCGTGGAAGGGTTGGAAGATGGAATAGAAGAGCGTACGCTTATTTTTTGGTACCCAACTTAAGAGTAATGCCTGAATTAACACGTAAGCGCCTTCAAGCATTATCTGAAGCGAGTGGATATGGAAGCGGAATGAAAGTGGCCATGCGAGATTTGGAAATCCGCGGGGCAGGTGACATTTTAGGCTTAGAGCAATCAGGACATGTATCTTCGATTGGATTTCACCTTTATTGTAAAATGCTAAAACGAACAATTCAGACATTGCAAGGCAAATTACCAAGCATCGTCACAGAAACCAAAATCGAATTAGCTATTGATGCCAGACTTCCAGAAGATTATGTCAATGAAGTCAGTTTACGTATGGAAGTTTATCAAAGATTAGGTGAAGCTTTTTCACTTGAAGAAGTAGATTCCATTTGGTCAGAAATTCGAGACCGATTTGGGCCTCCTCCAGAACCAGCGCAATGGCTCTATCATTTAACACGCATACGAGTTCACGCTTCTCGCTTTGGATTTACTCTCGTCAAACAAGAAAAACTTTCTTTAACAATGGAAAAAGGCAAAAAAGGTAAAGATCTTATAATTCGGAAAATTCTGATGCCAAAATTTAAATCTCCCCAAGAACTTGAAACTAAAATTGTAGCAGAATTAAACCTAAAATTCTAAAGAATGTCATTAAATCTGCCTGCACAATCCGGTTTTTCAAAAAGAAAAAAACTTTTGCAAAAGTCAACTCCAACTCGCAAAGCCAAATAAAGAGACAAAGGAACAGTGAAAGCAAGGGAAAGATGTCGCTAACATTCAGGAGAAACAATAATTAAAAATTTTTTTTCATAAAGGATTAAAAAAATGTTGAGCAATATCAATAGATTTGCGTAAAAGATTTCACACTAAAAGAATGAGTTGGCTCTTATTTCGCAAAAAACATCACTGATGCAAATTGGAATCATTTTTTTATTTCCTCACTTAGAAAACGACAAAAGCTGGTAGGAAGATAGAATTGATAAAACCTACCTATACGACACAAGACTGCTATTTATATAAAAATAGGGAAAAAAGACCATTATCGAAAGAATGCATTGCTGCTCAGGCTGTGGATATAAAACAATCTGAGATTTCAATGCTCCGTAAAACAGTTTAGCCTCGGATTGGATGGCCGAAGAACAACTTCTAGAAGCCTTCGTTTTAGTCGAGAGAGCAGTCAGGACTTCCAACGATAGATCAATACTCTTTTATGCTACAGATTTGGAAATTTTTTAACCTAATTATCTTTTTTTGATCAATATCCCTTTGTTAAGGCTGGTATAGTTTGGCCTGCATCTTTGGATAACGAAGAAGGTATATTTTATAAAAATTTTCGGCTAATACTTTTAAAATGGCATAGAAAGGTGTAGCTAATAATAATCCTATTAACCCATACAGAGATCCTGCTGCTAAAAGAAGTAAAATGAGAGTTAAAGGATGAATATTTAGCCTTTGTCCCATAATTTGTGGAGACACAATATTTGATTCCGTTTGTTGAACAATAGCGAATACTGCAATGACTTTTAAAGTCATTGTAGGGCTATGGGATAACCCTGTTAATACAGCGGGCGTAATAGCTAAAAAAGGCCCCAAATAAGGAATCGTTGTTAAAACTAAAGCCATAATCGATAAGATCAAAGCGTACTTTAACCCAATGATTAAATAGCCTATAAATAACATACTTCCAACACTAAAAGAAATTAATACGAGTCCATTAATATAATTGGATAACGTTTCATCTATATTTTTTAAAATATTGCGCACATTTTGTCCAAAATCTTGAGGAAGATGCTGTAAAAATCCCGAAGCAAAATCACGATCGTCTTTTAACAAATAAAAGACTATGAAGGGGATGACTGCTAAAATTGTGGCTAAACGTGTAAGATATCCTACAATATCTAATAAATTTTGACTCAAAATTGCTGTCGCGTATTGGATTAAATTTAGTAGCCTCCGTTCAATTTCTCCCTCTAAATCAAGTTTAAATCCAGTTGGTAAAACAAAGGTTTGGGAAGAGTTTTTAACTTTTTCCAAAGTTTCTACCGAGGTATTAGCAAAAGCTACAATTTGCGTAGCTAAAATAGGAAACAAATAAGCAAAAAAGATTACTAATACGATTCCAATCAAGACATAGGTCAATAAAATACTAAAGAAACGAGACATTTTTAAATGTTCAAAAAAACAAACTAAAGGTCTTAAGAGATAGTAAAATAAAAAAGAAAAAACAATGGGAATAAAAAGAGAAGAAACAAAGTTAAAAATAGGTGATAAAGTAGTAGCGACATACGAAAATGCCAAGATAATTAATAAACCAAGTAAAATTCCGAAAGAATATTTAAAATATTGGTTATAATACCACGGAGAAAATATTCTTTTAACGACTCTCTTTTCTACAAAAGGCTTATCATTTTCCATAAGATTCCTGAATTTTTACAAATGCTTTTTTTTATTTCTTTCTTCGCGAGCTATTTATCTAACTGCCTTTACTTATTTAAAGCAATGCGTTTTCAAGCTCTTTATTGTGCTAATATTTTTTTTAAAATATAATTAATATAAAGAAGTATAACTTTTTTTTCCTTTGCAATTTGCTTGAATGAAACTAAAAATGGAAATACTTTTTATGAAAACTCATCGGCATGTCGATTTAGAAAAATTGGAGGAAATTAAGCGTATTTGCTTTTTACATCTTCTGGAAGATGGATTATTCTCAAAAAGTTCTTTTGATTTAGATCCAGAAAAAATGACAAAGCTTTACTCTAGAGCCTATCAATTATATACGGCTGGTAAATTTCAAAACGCTCAAGCAATATTTAGTTTGTTAGCTCTTGTAGAATATAATGAATTTAATTTTATTTACGGTTGGGCAAGCTGCTGTTTGATGTTGAAAGAATATGAAAAAGCAGCTGAAGGTTACATTCGATGCGGAATGCTTGATCTTAAAAACCCTCTTCCTTACTTTTATGCAGCAGACTGTTATTTGAATAAACAGGAACGAGTTTCAGCATGTATTGCACTGCAGATTGTGATCAGACGAGCGCAATTAAATTCTCAATACTCTGAAATTCAAAAACGAGCGGAGATGACATTAGAAACATTAATGCCTAGTCAACAAAAAAACAAAACAGCCGAGGCATCATGACTATTAATTCTAACTCTTTCTGGGCTGAACAACCAGAGCCTTTATCTATAGCTCTTTCACCTCCATTTTCTTCTATAAATTTACAAAAAACTTCTCTTGTTGATAAAGCGAATTCTTTCGAAAAAACAAATGAAGATTTTATTTCTTCCATCACCCCTTCGGATTTGCCAACTTTAATAGAGCCTAATAGCTTAACGCTTCAAACAACTTCCCTGCAAAAAGTGCTCGAAAAAAAGATTCAAGGAGCAACTGAAATTGTGGAAGAAGCTTTAAAGCTTTTAAACCCTAATTTGACTGAGAAAACGAACAATACGCTTTCAAAAGAAGTCATCGAGATGAAAGATTCTTTGCAAACTTTCTTAAAATTGATGGATACCACCCTAACCCATTTTCATCCCACACGAAGTAAAATGGATTTTCTAGAAACCTATGATAGCCGGGCATTAGTCAACGCAATACTAAAATTATCAGAAATACGCGTACGCTTTTCGCGAGAAAATAATTCTTTTCAATCTCTTTTTAAAACACTACCTGCCGCACAAATTAAGATTTTAGCCCCTCTTATAAAGTTTACTTTCGAAGAAATTTGTCAACGCCTTTTAAAATTAAACGAAGAAAAAAAAGATTTAGGTCACGATGAAAAGATAAATGAAGATCCCATGGACACATTTAAACTATTTTGGAAATCATTTTTAAATAAGGAAATTAGTTTCGAGCAAAAAGAAATTCACCCTTTAATTGCTCAAAATCTAAGTTTTCTTCCTCTTCCGCAACTCGCTAATAAAATGCTTTCTGAATGGTTATTAGAATCATCGTTACTAACATCTAATTCTAAAGAAGAAAAAACACTGGTTACTAATTCTCCCGTCGAATTCAATATCTTACCTTTTGATATTCAGCAAACTCTCGATTTACTGCTTATCAAAATTATCATTCATCAAGCTCTAGGTTTTGTAATGATTCATCAAATCAATCCATTATTTGATCCTTTTGATTTTGGGCTTCAGGTTATTCATCAATGGTTGAAGGAACGGATAGCCGAGCTACTGACTAACAATATCGACGGTTATGCATCTTTAGATACAGCGCTAGAAAAAAATCTTATTAAAAAAAGCTTAATTGTTTTTGCATTGATTATTTCTATTGGTTATGCAGAGCAAAGCCATTCCTCAAGAATCAAAATAGCTCAAACCCTAAAAAAAATAGCTTCTCAATCTACTTTACACGAGCCTTTTTTTTATGCTAATGCTGCTCTCATTTTAATGCAGGGATGTGAAAAAGAGGGAAATCAATTAAGGATTCAACAATTTATTCGCTACCTTGCGAAAGAAACAGAAATTAACGGCGAAGACATGGAAAAATGGAGAGTACTTCAATATTTATTAATTGAGATGGTGAAAAAAATTTTAACAATTTCAAACCTTCCCATTTCTTCGGATGTCGATCCTCTTCATGAAGAAAACTATTTTTCTATGATCATTCAAGGGTAAACTAGGCAAGAATAAATCCGTTTAAAAAAAACAAGTTGTCGTTATTTTTAAACGGATCCTTCGTTTTAAAAAGAGAATTTTAATCCAAAATAGTACTTTCAAATCGCTTTCGATTTCCTCTAAAAATCCCTTTAGCTTCATTTTTTAAGGCAATATCCAAAGCACGCATAATTTGAACGCCTTTTTCGACATGTTCTCCAGTATAAGTCTTAAAAACATTTTCAGAGCTTTTCTTGGTTTTAATCCCATCCTTATTCAATGGGAGATCTGAAATCAATAATAAAGCCCCTAAGGGAAGCTTATGGCTATAACCTCCCATAAACAATGTAGCACACTCCATTTCAATAGCTTGAGGACGCGTAGCTTTTAAACGTCTGCGAAATTCTTGATCAAACTCCCAAAAACGTTTATTGGTTGTATGAGTAATTCCCACATGATAAGCCGTCTGTGTTTCATCTAAGACATTTGTCACAATTTTCTGAACGAGAAAATTAGCCAAAGAAGGAACTTCCGCCGGAAAATAAAAATCTGAAGTGCCTTCCCCACGGATTCCTGCAATAGGAACAAAATATTCACCTATCACATAATGCCTTCTTAATCCGCCACACATTCCAAGTAGTAAAGCGGCTCGAATGGGCAAAAAAGCACAAAGATCCACAACCAATGCAGCTGCAGGTGAGCCTATCTTAAAATCTAAAATGGAGACTTTTTCAGTAGGAGAATGAGCTACTTTAAATGTCGACCCTTCAATGACAGGTACTTCTCGACTATCGGCAAAATATTGCACATACTTAGAAAAATTTGTCAGTAATACGTATGGTTGAAAATCTTCAACTGGAGATCCAGAATAACGCTCCAAGGTATCTCGGGCAATTTTTTCTTGCAATAATCGCTCTTCTTCTATTTCGAGGAAATTGTGATTCATAATCATTCCTTTAATCTAATAATCTAATCGTAAGGGCCAAGTAAAGGTCCAAATATTGGCTTTTTTTGTAACAGTGACATGATGGTAACAACAGTCACAGCAGATCTTTTTTGAAACAAATGCATCCGATGTTCATATTTATTGCGATTTTCTATAATATAACCCCATTTTGGACAACGATAATAACGGAGAACAAGATCCCGAGGAAGGTTTCTCTGTTGTCTTGGATCATTGATGATTTTTTTATTTCCAAAAAAGTTGATCATTAATGTCTCAAATAATCCTTTCTTTGTGGATTTTTTCTAATGATGATTTGTTCTCCTCTACATCAAGATCAGCCATTTTACAATCAATGATTCCATGATTGGGCTCAACTTATTCGTTTGGTAAAGGTTTATCATTTAGATAATCTTTATATTTCTTAAACTATATATTCAAACCTCTTGATGAATTTAAGCTAATACTAGTTTGATCTAACTTAGCAACTTCAGGAAAAATTCAGAAGTTCTTTTGATGATTCAACGATTTTGTTTCATTTAATGCATAAAATGGCGTTTTCAAAGAAAGCAAATTTCTGGACTTTCCATCACTTTTTAACGTATAGTGAATGATCTAAAAAATTCAAAATTTGAGTTATTAGGTTTTTAGTAAAAAGTTTTATCATTTATCAATGACATTAAAGCTTTCATTTAATTACCTAAAAACAACTTTTATATTTATCAAACGCGAATTTAGAATAAGTAATGGATTTTTTTACTTATTTCTAATCCCGTTATCAAAATAAGATTTTAGCAAAGGAATGTGATCTATGGCACAAATGAGCACAAGCGAAATCAGGGGTGGAGTAAAGGTAGAGGTCGAAGCACAACCCTACACTATCATCAGTAATGAATTTGTCAAACCAGGTAAAGGGCAAGCCTTTAACCGCATTAAAATGAAACATTTATTAACAGGACGTGTCATCGAGCGTACATTCAAGTCCGGAGAAAAGTTAAATCTTGCTGATGTTGCCGAAGAAGAAATGCGAATGCTTTACAAAGAAAGTGATGGGGTCATCTTTATGGATGAGAAAAGCTTCGAACAAATTAAGATTTCTTTAGAAAGCATTGGAGAGACTGTTCAATGGTTATTAGACGATCATGTCTATGAAGTGATTTTTTACAATGGAAATGCCGTTAACGTTGAACCTCCTACATTTATGGAAATGGTCATTACAGATACTTCTCCTGGCGTTAGAGGAGATACGGCATCAGGTAGAGTTTTAAAACCAGCTATATTGGAAAGCGGTGCAAAAGTTCAAGTTCCTATTTTTGTAGAGCAAGGTGAAAAAATTAAAGTAGACACTCGTACTGGAGAATATGTTTCGCGAGTTTCGAGCTAATCAGTGCAACTGTCTAAAATTTCAAGATTACATGATCGAGCTACCCTGCTCGGTCAATCCCGTCAATTTTTTGCGGCCCGCCAAATTTTAGAAGTTGATTGCCCCTGTCTCAGTTTAAGAGCATCTATCGATGCCCATATTGACTTAATTCCCGCACTTTATCATCAACAAGAAACCTGCTATCTCCATTCTTCTCCCGAATATGGAATGAAACGTCTTTTGGCTGAGGGCATAGGTGATTGTTATCAACTTTCTCACGTTTTTCGCGATGGAGAATTAAGTTCTAAGCATAATCCTGAATTCATGTTGGCTGAATGGTATCGTTTAGGATTTGATTTAGAACAAATGATTGAAGAAACAGTTGCTTTTATTCGTTTGTTCTTAGGTAACCTCTCCTATCAAACCATTAGTTATCGAGATCTTTTTCTTAAATATACAGGGATTGATTACTGTTTAGCAACGAATCAAGAATTATTTGCTTATATTCAAGCCCATCAAATTCCATTTTATACTTCCATTCTTGAAGAAGGACGGGATGCCCTCCTTAATCTTATTTTAGGAGCTCAAATTGAGTCGCAATTAGGACAACAAGAATTGTGTGTGTTAGCTTATTATCCAGCTACACAAGCTGCTCTTGCTTGTAGACGCAAGCATGGCGCAGAAGAGGTTGCAGAAAGATTTGAGATTTATTACAAAGGAGTTGAATTAGCAAATGGTTACCACGAACTTACAGATGCCAAAGAACAAGAACAAAGATTTTTAGCCAGCAACAAACAAAGAATCGATCTTGGCAAAAAATCACTCCCTTTAGACTTTTTATTTTTAGAGGCTTTAAAAAAACTTCCTGATTGTTGTGGCGTTGCTGTTGGATTTGATCGCTTGATGATGTTGCGACACCAATCGACAACTATATCAGACGTCATTGCTTGGGGATGGGTGGAAGCATAAAATCCAAAACTAATGGCAACAATAAAGAGCTTTCATTAATAAATTTATTTTGAAAAGAATTAAAGATTCCATCCCAATGTAAGAGTATTGCCTAATAACCCCGTAAGATTGACAACTAAGAAAGAGAAAAATAAGCAAATATAGTAAGAGCCCAATCCCTTGGAAGAATCGCGGCCATATTGATTGCGCAAGTGGCATGCCCATAGAGCCAGAATGACAGTGACTACGCCAAAATAGCGATGCCAAACAAATACATCATTTAGTGTATCAGGGTAAAATTGGCCTAATGACAGCGCAAATCCCAACAAAGCAGTAATGGGCACTAAAACTGCCGTAGAAATGATCATAAAAACAGCTGCATTCTCAAAAAAAGAAGTTCTATACCAAGCAAATAAAATTTCTGCAAAAACAGCCATAGTAAGCAATGCGATGGGAAAATGAACAAAAATGTGGTGTAAATGGCCAATTTTGACCACCCAATCAGTCCAATTTTTTTCTGGGATATAGTCTATACCTTGCATTTGAGCGATAAATGCCTTAGGATGATGTTCTTCATAAGCTTGAAGAAAGGCCTGTGATAAAAGTAATAGACCAATTAAAATCCATCGATTCTTCATTATTACTCCGCTTCCGTACAATTACAAAAAATCTTCTCACAAAAAAGCATTTTTGTGCAGCTAATTGCAGAACAGGCTTATTTTCATTAATTTTTATTTATTTACCCCCCAAATTCAAGCGGAAAACTGAAAATACCTTGCAGATCAATCCGAAAAACTCCAGAAAGTCCGCCAAGCAGCCTAGACTAAAGAATTAAAGATGCCTTAATAAGTGTTTCAACTCCCAAAATCATCTAAAATAATATTTTCTCGCGGAACTCCATACTCATCTAATAATTTAAGCACACTTTTATTGTGCATTGGAGGGCCGCAAACATAAAATAAAGATTCTTCTGGATAATCCATCTTTTTAAGCTGTCCTTCTTCAAAAGCTTTAAAAAGAAAGTTTGTTTTGATAGGATCTTTGGCAGGCCAGCCTTTTTCTAAATCTTCTGGGAGTGGTTCTGATAAAACTAATCGATAAGCAAAATTAGCATACTCTTTTTCTAATTTTTCATATTCATTTTGATAAATATTTTCTTTTAAAGATCTTGCCCCATACCACATGGTTAGTTTTCTTGAGGTTTTTTCAGTATTGAATAAATGAAGAATGTGGCTTCTCCCAAAAGAAGAACCAGCACCTCCAATTAAGAAAACCAATTCTCGCTCATCATGAATCATGAACGACTCTCCATAAGGGCCAGACAAACGAATTTTATCTCCAGGTTTTAAACCAAACGCATAAGATGAACAAATGCCCCAAGGAACATCATTTTGCATTTTTCCATTTACAAAAGGTGGTGTCGCAATACGAATATTAAAAATTAACTTCCGTCCTTCCGCAGGATAAGACGCCATCGAGTAAGCTCTTATGACTTCATTGGGTTTTTGAGGTAAATGGGAAAAGTCAATTTCTTTACCAAATAAGCCAAATTTTTCCCAATCGGCATAATATTTGGAGTTCATCGTTGTTTTCCAATTTTCTGTATTTGTTTTGAAAGAAGGGACATGAAATTGTAAATATCCTCCCGATTGATAAGGAACTTCTTCTCCTTCGGGAATTTCAACAATTAACTCTTTAATAAAAGTAGCAACATTATCATTACTTAAAACTGTTGCTACCCATTCTTTAACTCCTAAGGCATGCTCATCAACTTGAACTTGTAAATCCCTTTTTAATTTGGATTGACAGGAGAGGCGCCAACCATCATTCAGTTGTTTTTTTGAAAATGTATCCATATCAGTTTGTAAAGGAACACTAGCTCCTTCAAGGATTTGAACTCGACACTGTTTGCAAGTAGCTTTTCCCCCACATGGACAAGGAATGGGAATACCATGAGAGGTCAAAGCATGAAGAAGCGTTCCTCCTCCCGGAGTATGAATAGTTAAAGCATCATCTTGATTGATTTTAATTGTACACGTTTCAGAGTTAACAAACTTGGCCTTTGTAAAAAGAATTAAAGCTGCTAAACCGACACCTATCAACACAAAAGCAGCAATTGCATATAAACTTAAAACAGGATCAAATCCTCCAGAATCAGCAACAACAATCGGCAATATTTTTTCGGGAATAGTGAGCTGAAATAAACACCGGAAAGCGAAAACAGTATCTAGAAAAAAAAAGTAATTTATCATGCAATCCTACAGATCAACAAAATGTTAAATGATTTATTTCTACCCTCAGTCATTATATTATACAAGGTATAATCTGCTAGTATTTTCCCAGCAATAAAAATGGTAAGCTCATTTATTGATACCCTTAAGTTTTATTTTTCTTTGAGAGTTTGATCTTTTAAAACAAGTCTATTATTGGCAAAAACTTCCTAAGTGCATAAAATGCCAAACTTGATATTTTTTATGAATGAGGAGTTTTTTATGGTTAATTTAAAAAAAATTGAGACAATGCAGGCTCCAAAAGCTATTGGTCCTTATTCCCAAGCTGTGTTAGCAGATAAACATTTGTATGTTTCTGGACAGCTAGGCATTGATCCAACGACAGGGAAATTAGAATTAAATGATATTTCTCTCCAAATCAATCGGGTTTTAGATAATCTTGAAGCAATTCTTAAAGAAGCTGGATGTACATTTCAAAATATCGTTCGTTGCGATGTTTTTCTCAAAGATTTAAATGATTTTGCAATCGTTAACGAAGCTTATAGTAAACGATTTTCTCATTCTATTCCCCCAGCAAGACAAACTATTCAAGTGGCAAAACTTCCTCTAGACGCATTAGTAGAAATCTCTTGCATTGCTATAATTTCTTAATATTAATGAATTTTTAAAGGTATTCAAATGGAAAAAGGCTCTCTTCAAATACACAGTGAAAATATTTTACCAATCATCAAAAAATGGCTGTACTCTGATAAAGACATTTTTATGAGAGAATTGGTTTCTAACTCCTGCGATGCGATTCAAAAAGTTAAAATATTACGTGATCAAGGAGACGTAGAAGTTAAAGATGAAGATTTTCGTATTGATATTCAAATAGATAAAGAAACTCGTATCCTAAAATTTATCGATAATGGAATTGGAATGGATGCGGAAGAAGTAAAAAAATATATTGCGCAAATAGCTTTTTCGGGTGCTGAAGAATTTTTAAATAAATATCAATCAAATCAAGAAAGCGAACAAATTATCGGTCATTTTGGTTTAGGTTTTTATTCTGCTTACATGGTCGCTGATAAGGTAGAAATCAACACACTTTCTTATAAAAATGAGGCTGAACCTGTTCTATGGATTTGTGACGGATCATCTGATTATGAAATGGATCGTGGGACTAAAAGTAGTAGAGGAACAGAAATTACTCTTTTTATTAGTAAAGATAGCGATGAATATTTAGATAAAGAACACTTAAAAAAAATCTTAATACACTATTGTTCGTTTCTCCCTTATCCCATTTATTTAGATGGTCAGCGAATCAATGAGTTTGAACCCTTATGGATTAAATCTGTTTCTGATTGTACAAAAGAAGATTATTTAAATTTTTATCACCAATTATTTCCTCTAGAAGAAGACCCTCTTTTTTGGGTTCATCTTAACGTCGATTATCCTTTTCGTTTAAAAGGAATTCTTTATTTTCCTAAAATCAAACGTGATTTTGATATGAATAAAAGTCATGTTAGCCTTTACTGCAATCGAGTTTTCGTCTCAGATAACTGCAAGGATTTAATTCCCAACTACTTAAGTGTTTTAAAAGGAATTATTGATAGTCCAGACATTCCATTGAATGTCTCCAGAAGCTATTTACAAATGGATCGCACTGTTCGACAACTTGCAAGTCATATTTCTAAAAAGGTTTCGGATAGCTTGTCTACCCTTTATAAAACCGACCGGGAAAGGTTTATTCAAGCTTGGCAGGATAGTTCTGTTATCGTCAAATTAGGAATCTTAGAAGATGATAAATTTTATGAAAGAGCTAAAGAGTTTTTAATTTGGAAAAATACTGATCAAGAATGGTTGACTATCCCTGATTATTTAGAAAGAAATAAAGAGAAAACGAAAGATAAAGTTTTTTATGCTACTGATGAGAAAATTGGCGCTCACATGATGGATATTTATAAACAACAAGGTATTGAAATACTATCAGCTAATAGCCCTTTAGATCCTTATCTAATCAATTTTCTAGAAAATAAATTAGCCCCTATCACATTTCAACGTATTGATGCTGAAGTACATGAAAATCTAGTGGATAAAAGCCGAGAAAAAACAGTTCTGGATGCTGAAGGGAGAACTGAAGCAAGCAAGCTTGCTGAATTTGTGCAAACTAAACTGAATGATGATAATGTTGAAGTCCAAGCGAAAAGTTTGGCCTCTGATTCACTTCCAGGTTTTATTGTTATTGATGAGAAACAACGGAGAATGCGTGAATACATGATGCGCTTAGATCCAGAAGAACGTAATATCCAAATGTCTTTGTTTAATAAAAAAACTTTTGTGATTAACACAAACAACTCTCTTTTTGAATCAATTCAAAAGCTAGACCAACAAAATCCAAATTTGGCAAAAGATTTGACCCAAGAAGTTTATGAGCTTGCCCTTCTTTCACAAAGAGAAATGGAACCTCATTCTTTACATGAATTTGTTAATCGAAGTAATCGTGTCTTAGAAGCTTTAACAAAAGAAGCTCTTAAAAACACATAAATCTCTTCGCTTGAACTCAAAGAGGCAATATGCTACATATGGCCTCTTTTTACTTTTTCAAAGCGTTAAAATTATGACAACCACGTATACGTCCAACTCTAGTATTGAATTCAAATACAAGCCATTCTGGTTTTCTTATTTTATTTCCCTTTTAAGTATTTTTTTAAATTTGTCTTTATATGGTGATGATCTTGCCTCAAAAACTGTTTACTTAACTTGGCAAAAAGATCCTACAACAACAATGACAATTCAATGGATTTCTTCTAAGAAAGAAAAAGAAGTGCAATTATTTTACCGACAAAGTACAGAAGCCAATTGGATACAAGTAAAAGGAATCATTTTTAACTTTCCTCATTCTCCTTCGTATTTTATTAACAGGGTAGAACTCACTAATTTAGAACCCGACACTGAGTATATTTTTAAAATTGAAACAAATAGTCAAACTCATCTATTTCGTACACTTCCTTGCTCTTTACAAAGACCTCTTCGATTTGTCGTAGGTGGAGATATGTATCATGATGGGATTGATTTGATGATTGACATATGCAAACAAGCAGCCAAAACAAATCCTTCTTTTGCGCTTGTAGGAGGCGACATAGCTTATGGTGTTGGAGCATCATACATCCCTTTCCAAAAAATCGAGCGTTGGATAGAATGGTTAAAAGCTTGGCATCTATCCATGATTACTCCTGAAGGAAGATTAATTCCCATTATTGCAGCAATAGGCAATCATGACCTAATAGGACATTATCAACAAACCCCAGCACAAGCCAAAATCTTCAGTTCTCTTTTCCCAATGGCTGAAACTAGCATTTATAATGTCTTTGATTTTAATTCTTATTTAAGTATCTGGTTGTTAGATTCAGGGCATGCCAACCCTGTATCAGGTCAACAAACCACTTGGCTAAATCGAACTTTAAGGGAAAGGCAGCATATACAACATCGTTTTGCGATTTATCATGTACCCGCTTACCCTTCCATTCGTAATTTCAATAATAAACGAAGTTCTATTATCCGAAAATTTTGGGTACCTGCTTTTGAACAAGGAAATCTTCACGCAGCTTTCGAACACCATGACCACGCCTATAAAAGAACTTACCCTCTCTTGCAAAATAAAATTCATCCCAAAGGAATAATTTATTTAGGAGACGGTGCTTGGGGAATTAAAAAAGCGCGACAGCTTAAACATACGCAACCCTCATATTTAGCTAAATTTATCTCTATACGTCATGTAATTATTGTAACTCTTCAGCCAGATAAACAATATTTTATGTGTATTAATGAGTACGGCCAAATAATTGATGAATATCAGCAAAATTTAGAGAGCTCCAACCCAAATACCATACCAAATCTCAATTATCCTTAAAAAAGCTAACAATCTAATACATTTTATAATTTACTGATAATCAAAACATTCAATTATTAAAATGTTGTTTTTGAAATTTAAAATTTGATATAAAACTTATAAATAAAATTATAATTATACATAATACATTCTAAGGAGATAGGCGTGGAAAGGTTGATATATTTGTTAACCGTGCTACTATTTTGTTTTGCTCCTGTTATTAATCTTTTAGGAGAACAAACACAAACAAATAAAGTAGGTACATTAATTGTTAATTATCAAACAAATGAAAAAGGTCATCGCCTAGATCGTGTCCGTTTTTGGTTAATTAATGAGAACAACGAAAAAACACTATACCCAAAAAAAGATGACTTCCTTGCGAATACCCACACCTCTTCAGAACGTACAGTTGTTATCAGCCATTTACCAATTGGCCAATATCGAATTGAGTTTGTGCTTCCCAATGCTGATGATTTTTTTGAAGAAATTCCGGTTCGAAAAATTATTTTGACAAGTGAAGCTGTTCTCAAAGTGGATCAAGAAATTCATATTCGTCATAAAACAGCTCATGACGTCGCCATGTCTGATTTTAAAGGGCCAAATAATACCTTATCTATAAGCAATCTCAAGTTTTTTTCCCCTTCTTTTTCTTATTCCCTTTTACCTCGTTATATTTTTCCTTCTGAAAGTATTCCTCTGAAAATGGCTAGATTTAGTTTAACAGTTAATCGATCCGTTAGTTGGAAACTCTTATTAAATGGACAAATCATTCATTCTTCTATTGGATCTATCACTAATTTACCGATTCCTCCCGGAAAACATTATTATGTGATAGCAGAAGAGCTTGCTGGTTATACCACCAAAACAATTCCATCCTCATCCTTTGATATCGCCCCTGATGAAAAAGTTTTAATTAAAATATTTTATCAGAAAGACTCCGGATATGTGAACTCAAAACACACAACTGCCAAATGAGGAAAAATCATTTAACATTAACTCTTACTTCTATTAATGATTTTAATTAGCTTTTTTTAAAACTTAATTTAGATAAACAAAATGGAAGTATTATTTGACAAAGCAGCGCTTGGGAACAGGTGAGCATCAAGTTTCTTATCAATTACCCAAATAGCTTACTACAACCTATCCAAATAAAATCTCATCCTTGAAAAACAATAGTTCACATCAATTAAATCCATACATTCTTGTTGAAAAGTCAGTTAAATATTTCAATAGAACTTTTTCAAGCTCTCTTTATTCCTTATCGCGAGAATGGTTAGGAGTTAAGCCAAGGTTGAGAAAATCCTTATGTATTTTCTCATTATTTTGGAAAATTGAAGTCGCAATCAAACCAATTTCTTTACAAATGATTTTTTACCTATGAAATTTCCAAATAGAAATACAAAAAACCAGTGGCAATAGAAATTTTTCCTCTAAACTTAATAAAAAAGAAGACCTACAGTTAAGTTTTGGGCTAGATTGGATTGATCATGCTTAGGCAAATCACAAAAATATCTCCAACTCTTTAAATAATAAAAGGGTATCGATCATGCCTGAGGGTTTTTACGATAGTTTTCACGCTTTCCCTCTAGCTCTTAATAATCACAAACCATACCTATACTCAGCACAAAAATTCAAGAGGCTGCTTTGATTTTAGTAGAAATGTATAGGAGGGAATGGGTATCAATTTTGGAATAAGTCTAAAAAAAACCCACTCACAAGATTTTGAAAAGAAGATGTTAGGCTAATTTAGCAAAGAAGTCAGAATTTCCGAAAAACTCCCTTTATTACCGGAATATGCCGATATTTATATGGACTTCAGTTCAGAGCAGCAAAAACATCTTCCTAAAATTCAAAAACTCTCTATCTCACATATAACACAGATTTTATAACTAAAGGCGCGAATGTTAAATTGATGAGTTCTCACGCTTTTTCTAAATTTTTATACTTTTAAATATTTTTTATTTACTTTTGACTCCTACTTAATTTTCTCAATATAAAATCAAAAAAATGTCTAAAAATCTCTTGGTTGGCTCAAAAAATTCAACTTAATTCCTTTATAATTAAAAATATTAAAACAAATTCAATAATTTTTAATTATTTTATCTGTTTAATTATAAATTAATAATCAAATTATATAATTCAATTATACATTTATTATTATTATTGTTTTAGGAGGAATTTATGGCTTCACCTGCTGGAGGTCCAATCCATTCAAGTAATCTTATTCCTTCATATTTTTTTGAAACAAAAAAACAAACAACTTATAAATTAATTGATAATAATCCCCTTTTTCCAGTCAATCAAACTTTATTACCCCCACTAAAATTTTCAAATTCCGAGCGATTGAATTTATTATTGGAGGAAGAATTAGATGCTTTAATTGTTCAAAAAGAAAAACAAATTACGCAAACTTTAGAAAAAATAGATGAAGTAATACACGGTAGTCGTTTTTATAAAATGATTTTGGATTTCACTAAATGGGCACATGAATATGCTGATACTGGGAATGACACTGTGCAAAATGGAATAGAATATCTCCAAAATTTGCTTCCGGAAAAATTAATCAAAGAAGGAACGATCCTTGGAAATCATTTAGAGTCTTTAGATGAGATAGCTGACCATGCCGGGAAATTTTTGAATGCTCTTGATTTAGGAGTAAGTGCTTTAGTGTTAATGCATAAAACAAAGATTTTAGAAATTTCAAAAAAAGTTTTTTTAAGTTTAAAAAACGAATATGACATAAAAAAAGAAATGCTTCAGGATAAGAAAATTTCCAAAAGCGAACAAAGAGAAATTAAAAAAATTTTAGCTACATTGGGAAAAATTATTAGTGAATTAGAAATTAAGCTTAAAATTCAAGAAAAGCAAATCAACTTACAAAAAACTAAGTATCAATTAAAAGTCGGTAAAAAATTCTTTTCATTCGTCAAAATTCCTTTAAAATATCTTCCCATTGATCAAACTACTAAGGCCTTTCAATTCCTCTTAACAGGTGTCACTGTTGCAAAAACAGCTTTATCACTTATTCTTTCTGGATTCGTTTTACATAGAGCTGTGACTAATCACTGTGTTTATACAGGGTGGACAGAAGCGTTTAAGCAATGGAAAAATCGTCAACAACCAACTAGTCATATAGCAACCCAAATGGAGCCCCCCCTTCAAGTTCAATTTCCTGAAATTTTAAATGAAATTTCTGAAAAAAACTTTCAGAAATTTCAAGAAGAGCTAGATAAGCTCATTTATCACCCAACGATGGTTTTTGAAGAAATTAAACAAGAGCTTAAAAATTTTGGTATTGAATTAATGGAAGATATCAATACAACGAGTGAATTAATTGATCATTGGGAACTTCACGCTGAATTTAAGCAAGATTTGATTTTTAAATACACGGACTTTGCAATAGTTTTAGGTCAGCTCGATTATCTTATTCAAACAAGTAAAAACTTACTGATTAAAAGAGAAGCTGTTACCAGAAAAAAAGTCTTACAATTAACTCCTCATTTTGAAGAACTCAAACCTAAAATTGTTGAATTGAAAAAGAGACAGTACGAACAACTTGCTGGGCAATTTAGAGTTTTATATGGAGAAAAATTTTCTAAAAAAAACTTATCTCCCCTTCTTTTTGAAAACCTACCGGAAAAAGAAATTGAACGTATTTTAAAAGAACAAGAAGCTATTTTTAATGAACAGAAAATCATCAAGTTACAAAACATTGCGAATCAGCTTCAACTCGGTTTTACAATTTCTCGTTTTAAGGACAAAGCTCACATAATCAATGCTTTTGAACGTATAATCGTTTCAGATAAACAATTTGATCGATTTATGAAAAATTATACTTCAGCAGACCTGTTATATTTTTATGTGGACCATCAAGAAACTTTAGAACATATAACGAAAAATAGCCTTAAAGAAATGATTTCAAAAAAACATGAAATCGAGCGAAATTTTACAAAATTTAAATTAGTAGAATCAGGGACACTTTTTACCATAGCTTCGATTTTTGCCGTTATTTCTACTACCTTCGCTATTATAGGATTATTAACCACACCTGTCGCTGGCGCTGGTTTTATCTTAATAGGCTTATCTATCGCGTCGACAATTTTTTCGTTGGGGTTTTTAGGTGCTAGCTATTATCAAAAATCTAAATACAAATCTGCTTCTACTGCTGTAGAAACCAATTTGACAGATGTGAAATTAATGTTCAATCGAGTCCGAGCAAGAATTGAAGAATATTGCTCTCTACGCAAAAATAAAAAATTACAAGATATAGCTTTTATTTTAAAAAACTTACATAAAAAAGACGTTTCAACTGAGGAATATCAAAAAGCATTTAAAAAATATGAAGAAGCTAAGACTCAATATGCACTGAGTCAATCTAAAGTCCAAGAGTGGAATCGAAAAATAAAAGCAATACAAACTCGGATTAATAATGCACGTTTGCAAGACTTTGCAAAATCTGCGTCTTTAAGCATTACGGAGAGTCCACAAAATTTTGATACTTGGAAGGCTTTAAACGAATCATTATTAGCTATGGATTTAAGCTTATTGAGCGAAGAAACCAAAGTACTTCTTCAAACACAATTAGGGTTAGACATTGAAGTTTTACAAGCTCAAGCGATGAAAAATCCAGAATCTTTAAAAAAAGCTTTGCAAAAATTCTTCACATTAGAAGATTCTGAAATAGTTGAATTTATTCAATATCAACAAGCTCGTATCCAAGCAAATCTAATTCCTTCTATGAATCCTAATTAAGTGAAATTATGGTTTTACAACGCATTTCTTCTCTTTTAAAAGAAACTTTTTTTGATTGTTCCTATGTTGCAGCCTCTGAAATAGAGCCATTTGATTATTTGGTTGCCATTGCAGAAACGAACTCTAAAGAAAAAAGGAAAATGATTAAAATCATGGCTTTTGAACAGCAACTTGATCCCTCAATACTCAAAAAGATCGATAAAGATCGATGTTTCAGAATCCAGTTTTTGTATCAATTACCATTTGAAGTCACTCCACTTGCAGTAAATCAAATAGCAAGTTTGTTACTATTTCTCAATCAAAACTTAGATTGGCCTGGATTTGAATTAGATGAGTTAAATAATAGACTAACATATCGTTACAATTGGTTAATCAAAGAATCGGCTATTGACACAGCTCAACTAATCATTATTACAGGAAATCTACTTTTAAGCCTCGACATGTTTAATGATGCCATCAAGCAAATTGCCGACGGACAGCTGACTTTTAATGAATTATTAAGAGGAATTGCTGAATTCGGACATCGGACAAAAAATTAAAAAAATTTATAGAAATTTATCTTCAAGTTTTCGCTCATTTACCTTTTTTATTTTAAATTCAAATTTTGAAGCTGCATTAAAAAATTAAACTTTCAATTTCTTTTTTTAAACCTATCAATCTTAATTTTTAACGCTTAATTTTCAAAGAAAAATTATAATGATCTTTTTATCCAAACTCGGATAAATCTTTCTGCTTTTTTACTTTTATAAATTAATTTTTATCTTGGACATATTTTGTTTTTTATGTTAGATTTCAAATTAGGATTTTTTTAACCAATCTTAACTCTCTACTTAAGAGATATTTATGCAAGTTTCTGAAGCATTAAAACAAGTGCTCGCAACATCGGAAATGCCACTTAATAACGCTTCTAATGAATCAAGTTTTAATCTTCCAATTATTTTCTCTCAATTCTTAAAAGAAGGTTCTTTGATCTTTAATCCTAAAAGATTTACTTTTTTTAACGAAAGAAAACATCTTTTGGAAAAAGTGGGTATGGAGTTTTTGAAAGATAAACAGTCGGTTAATGCTGAAGATCTTATTTACTTAGATTTTATCAAAGATTTTTGCCAGTGGCATCAAGAATTTCAAAGCGTTCTTTTAAAGCACAATCAAAATATTGATAATTTTTTTTTTAATAGTGTTAAACATGTCGACACTATTCGAGAAAATGTTCAAGCTTTCATTAATCATGAATATGTTAAAGGCTATATTGCTCCCAGCTTTCCTTCCGAATTAATTAATAAAATTTGTGACTTTTTAGGATGCTTGGCTACCTCTATTAAATCGGGGAAACCTGTAAAAGCTTCTTTATCGAATGTCAATGAATGGTCATTTCAGCAAGAAGCTAAAAAGCAGTTAGATCAACTTTGTGCAAAATATTCTCATATTAAATTAGAAAAGAAATTAGAAAGAAGAATTAACAAGTGTTACATAAATATAGCTAAACAACAACAAATAGCGCTAAGCAATCGCTGGCAGAATTTAATAAAAGCCGGTTTCCATGAAATTCTTCCTCGCGCTTTACCTAAAATTTTCTTTATTTGTGCTAACTGGAGTTCTCATAATTTAAAGAAATGCGTCAAAAATGCTTATGATTTTAAAAGTTCTATAAAAGATTTACTAGATTTTAAAGGGATAAGTGCAGTGAAAGAAGATTGGATTGCAGACTTAGCTGCTCCAATGATTCAAGTTAATGTAACGGCAGAAGTAAATAACCAAGAGCAACTAAAAATAGATATTGATCAATTCTTAAGTTCTTTATCTAATTGCCAAACAATCGATAATATTCAAGAAATTTTAAAGAAATATTCTATTCGGATCGAACTTCCTGTCGATATGGAAGAATGGAAAGAAAACTTAGCAAATGATCGTTTTGTACTATTTTTATCGAATCGCTACCAAATTTATAAAGGTCAAAGGTTAGCAATCAACTCGGAAACAATTCTTTCTCATCTATCCAAAGAAAAAGAAGCTTACGAAAAACATTTGATGATTGCTAGCATTAATTTACAGCCTTTATTCGACGATCTTACAGCACTGTCTTTCGAAACAGGTACATCCAAATTAAAAGAACATCATTTGAATTTAAACTTTGAAGGAGCTCCTAATAATGAGCAACAGTGGAATGCCCAACTACAGGCAGGAACACTTCAAAAGATTTTATGTAAACAATGGGTAGACTATCAACAAACAGTTGCAAAGTTAACAGAGCAAGGAAGTCGAGTTGCTTTACTTACAAAAATTCAAATAGAAGCAACCTTATTGAACGTATATATATGTGAACAAATATTACGTATCTTTCTACTTATTTTACGATTTGCTATTTTCATGCCTTCGACCTTTTGGGATTTAAATAAATCCTTTTTACATTATTTGGTGAAAGATCTTCCTATTCCAGGCATAGGTTTAGTTTCTATCTTCTCTTCGAGAGGAGGATGCTCAACTGATAACTTATTTTTAGCTGGAATAAGCCACCTCTGTAGATCTGGCTATAAACCTAACGAATATAGTTTGGAAGGGTACCAAGCATACTTACAATTGAAAAAAGCTGAAGTTGTTGCCCAATTGTATTATTTTCATTATCTTGTTCGAAGGTTTCAATTGTTTATTCGCGTCAAAGTACTTGAAAAATTCATCTTGAAACCTCAAACTGCATCGGAACGAGAATTAAAGCTTGAAAAGCTTATTGGCCAGCTTGAAAGCTATCAACAAGAAAATCTAACTTATCAAAATCAGCTTAAAGACAAATTAGATAGATTCAAGATAAAAGATATTAATGCCTCTTTTCATCCAAAGTCATTAATACAAGATAAAAAGGGAAATGATTACACACCCCTACAACATTTAACAGATGCATTGTCAAATTTAGATTTGTCTTGTTTAAACGAAAACTCTCGGGATTTTTATGAAAAAAACTTAGGTATTGTGTTAAACGAGAAAACTCAGTCAAGTATTAAGGAAGAATTTCGAAAAATTTTTATTCAAAATGAATTTAATTTTTTTAAAGAATTTGAACATAGACAAGAAGCGTTTGTGAGAGTTTAAATTTTTAACAGATATTTTAAAAACACTTGCATCTTCAATTATTTTTTTTATTCAAACTTTTATATTGAAATTAATCACTACTACTGAATTTGTTATTTAATAGCAGTGATTAATCATGATTATTCTCTACTGATCTTCAGATAGTAATTCTACTTTTTTATCATTTTCATCTGCTTCAGGTAAAATATCTGTGATAGCTGCCTTATAAAATTCTAATTTGGCTCCATCATACATTTTAACAATGACAGTCTGCTCTCCCAATCGAACCACAGTTCCAATAATCCCCATTGCAACAACCCGATCTCCCTTTTTTAAGGCACTTCGCTGATCTTCTAAAGCTTTACGTCTTTTTTGTTCTGGTCTCCATAAAATGACATAAAAAAATAAAAAAGCAATTCCGATCATTACGAGAGTCTGCCAAAAACTTTGGTCTGGAGGAGGCAGGGCATCTTCTCCTTCACCAAATAGATAACCATTTGACAGGAATAGCAATGTTGTTAAAAAAGCATATAATTTAAATTTCATTTGTTTTCCTTTGTTCTAATTCGTTAAAAAAATACTTTTGACTGAGTTTATACCAAATTATAGAAATAAACTTATACTAATATTGAGAATTAATTTTTGAAATAACCGAATAATAGAAGAAATTTAAAAATCAACTTTACAAAAATTTATGGGAGTGTTAACAAAGCGATATTTTCCACATGAACAGTTTGGGGAAATTGGTCAACAGGTTGGACAATTTGCAATTGATATCCCCCATCTATGAGAGGGCCCAAATTCATCACTTGAGTTTTGGGATTACAGGAAATGTAAACTAGTTTAGGGGCTTTAAGGTCTAAAATATGTTTAATCGCTTTCGCATCTAAACCGATCCGAGGAGGATCTACCATTACAACATCTGGCTTTAGAGAGTTTTCCTGCGAAAGTGCTTCAAGAACTTGTCCCACATCTCCCGATTTAATGGTAACATTCGAAAGACCATTTTCTTTCACATTTTCTCTTGCATCTAACACAGATTCTCGACTTAACTCTATTCCAATAACCTCTTTGACATATTTAGCCGAGCAAATTCCCAGCGTCCCAGTTCCGCAATATAAATCGTAAACAACATGAGAAGCAGATAAATCGGCTAGCTTTAAAGCTTGGCTATAAAGCTTTTCCGCTTGCTCAGTATTAGGTTGAAAAAATGCTGAAGGGCTAATTCGAAAATTCAATGTTTGAATAGCTTCATTGACATCCGGTAAATAGAGTTTTTCTCGAATATGATCTGGACCATACAGGAGCATTTCATAAAAGTTGGTAGGTCTTCCCTTTGCAATTTGTTGTATTCGTAGAAAAACTGATAACTTTTGATCAGAATTAGAAAGCTCTATAGAATCCCGTAGAACCTGGACAAAACTTTGTAATTGGGATTTAGTTAAGGCATAATCAGGATTACCAGATACAGTAAGCATTACTAAGCGGTCCCCTGTCCTCAAACCTTCTCGTAGCGTTAATGTTCTTAAAGATCCTTTATCTTTAATAGCATGGTAAGCTTGTACATCTGAATTATCCCACCATTTCTGTATAGCTCTAGCGGCCTGAGCAAACCACCCATTCGCTAATAAACATTCTTTCATTTGAAATACATGTCCGCGTGTTCCTTGCATAATCAATCCCAAATAGCGACGACCAGCTTTATCGCTTGAAAATGTCAATTCCATTTTATTCCGATAATGCCAAGGAGAACTTGGAATAATTGAATGCCATTTTACATTTTCATTCAAGTAGGGTTTAAAAAGATCCTGAATAGATTTTTCTTTTTGCTTTAACTGCAGCTCGTAAGGCAATTGTTGCCAGCAACACCCTCCACAAGAACCAAAATGCATGCATAGCGCGTCAATACGATTATTTGAAGGCATGGTTACTTTTGGCAAACGGCTTAAATATTTGTCTTTCGTTTTTTTATATAAAATAGCATTGACCTGATCCCCAGGAATCGTAAAAGGAACTTCCACTTGAATTTCTTTTTGATTTGATAGGAGGAGGGTTGAGCCCATTCCGTGTCCATCAGTTGAAAATTCTTTAATTTGGACATCAATTGAACGTTGTTTCATTTAAATAACTAAGGGGGTAAAAAGAAGAATAAAGAAAAGGGGAGGTTTATAAAACCCCCCTGAAACTTTTTTTGCCAAGTTGGCTTATGCGCTAGTTTTTCTTGTAGGAATCTTAGCTGTTGCGCGCTTAACAGACATTTGTCTTGGTCTAAAGCTTGTTGATTTTGCTTTTGGCTTTGCTTTTACCGCTGCAGCTTTTTTCGCGGGTGCTGCTGCTTTTTTCGCTGGAGCAGCGGCTTTTTTAGCTGGGGCTTTAGCAGCTTTAGGAGCTGTTTTTGCAGGCTTTTTCTGGCCTTTTGTTTTCTTTTCAGAAGCAATAGACTCTTTACGGAATAATTTAGCAATTTTTTCTAATTTAACTGTACCTGTGCGAACGCGTTGAGAAGCTGCCTTATTACCATTTTCAGACTTTTCCAGATCTGAAGTGATATTTGATAATAATTCTCTTAAATTTTTAAATGTGTCTTTTAATGACATGTTTTGAACTCCTCCTATTTAGAGTTATAATTTCACCATTAACTAAATATTAACTTTGGATATATTGTGCAACATTTTTCTCATAAATTCCAATTTTTTTTCATTTTTTTTAAAAAAACACCCCATTTAGGACCTTTTGTCGTTCAATCCCCATTCTTTTGAAGTAGATCTGAACCTAGATTGAAATTTCATTTTCTCTTTCATATAAATGAAATCAAAAACGTTTTAAAGTTTGCTGTAGAGTATTTTTCACTCTTTTCTTAATACTCAGAGGTCAATAAATATTAAATCTTTAATCAAATCAAATTTCGATTTAACCTCTAAATCACAGTCTTAATCCACACAGCCAGTTCATTCTAATTGCATTCAACGTTAATTAGCTTGTGATAGCAGAGTCAAGACTCCCAAACTCATTCGATGATTTTAGAGACATGATGAAAAATTGTCGCCATTCTGCTATATTGTTTAGATAAATTGACTCTCAGAGGACTGATGAAAAAATGCCTGTTTTTCTTTTTTTATATTATTAGCTGCAGAACCTTTCTATCAGCAGAGTTGGCAGATTTAAATTCCTCGAAAAAATTTCAACATGCTGAAAGGTTAAAAGCTGAAGGACACTATGAAGATGCTCTGCACTATTATTTTTTCATGGATGAACATTTTGAAACGACACCTGAGCTTTGTCAATCAATGCATCTATCACAAGCTCACTGCCTCTTAGAATTACATCAACCTGAGCTCGCTATTGATTTATTGACTCAGGATTCCAACCCTCACTCCCCCTATCAAAACTATTTGATTGGCCTAGCCTATCGACAACAGAAAAATTATCAATTAGCTTTGAATATTTTAAATACAATAGATAGTGATCGAGATACTGCATTAGGTGATAAAATCAATTTTGAAAAAGGGATCAATTACTTTTATTTAGGAAAGTCAAAAGATTCCGCTTTTTTTTTAAAAAAAATTGAGTGGTCTCCCCTTGAGCCAACTATGTATTATTTATCAAAGCTTTATCTCATTAGAATGGCTTTATTAAATAAAGAAACTTCTTCCGCAAAGGCTTCCCTTTTACATTTGCACGATAAATTACCCGATACTCATCCTCTTCATTTTGAAAAAAATTATTTAGAAGGAATGATGTATTTTCAAGATGGCAAATACCAAGAAGCAATTACTTACTTACAAAAAGTCAATTTTACTTCAAACTCTTATCAAAAAAAAGTTCAAGCTCATTTAGTAAAATGCTTTTTTAAATTAGCTGAGAAAGCCACAGATCAGGCAGAAGTAGTAGATTTCCTGACACAAGCAGAAGCAATTTTAAAAAATACTTCTGAGGAAATAAAAAATCTTCTTCTCTGCGATTTTTATTTGTTGAAAGCAGCTCGTTTAAATGATCCAAATGCTTACCAGCAAGCTAAAGAGATTTTGAAAAATTTAGCCACCTTTAACACAAAAGAAGGTCAAAGGCAAGCAAAGCTCAAACTTGCAAATGCTGCTCCTTGTCGAGTCGAGCGAATTGAACAGTATAATAAGCTTATTCAAGATGCCCAATCTGATCTCATTTTGCAAGCCGATGCTTGGTATTTGAAAGGTTTAAACGAGCTAGAAGAAGGACAAATTCAATGCCTATCTATTTCCTCACTTCCTCTCTCTAATATTTATTTTGAAGAAGCGGCATTATCGTTCAAACAGGCTCATCAACTCTATTTAAATATTCAACCGCAATCCGCAGGAGATGCCTTAAAAAATCAGATTTTAGCGAATTTTTATCAATCAGACGATTCTAAAAAAAAACAAGCTTTTAAACTCCTGACTGCGCTCACAAAAAATGGTCCTGATTCAGGTCAGTTATTAATCTTAGCAGGTTTAATTGTCACTTCCATAAAAAATCCTGATTCAGAAAACCTTTTGAATGCAAAAACCCTTTTAAAAACCTCTCCCAACTTTGATCAAAAAACCAATGAAAAAATTCTCAAGCTTCAAGGAATTTTATTGACCAAAGAAAATGATTGGAAAGCTGCTTACAATCATTTTTCTGACTTTTTTAAATGTTACCCTCATTCCATTGAAATAGGTGAAATTCTTTTTTGGATGGCCGATTGTTGCAGCCATTTAAATAATGAACAAGTGAGGCAGGAACATTTAAGGACTCTTTATCTGAATTATCCTCAAAGCCCTTTTGCGGCCCCAGCATATTTTAATTTATTTTCTTACCGAGAATATATGCAAGGACAGCGACAATCGATTAAGCACTTAGAAGCAATGCCAGAATTATTTTCTGAAAGCCCTTACGTAATTAGTGCTTATTATTTAATTGGCCTTGACCATTTAAAAAACCACATGACTTACAATGGCAAGACTCATCGCCGAAAAGATGAGATTGCTGCGATTGCCGCTTTCCAATCGGCAGAAAGTAAATTTGATGAGTTATTTGAAAAAAAGAAATTAACCCCTATCGACACAATTTACTACATTCATATCAAGTATCAGGCTATGCTGGAAAGAGCATTAGCAAATTTAGCAATTGCCGATCAATCCACATCAACCAAAAAAATGATTTATTTGGAATATACCGAAGATGTTTTTAAAGAACTAATTCAGGTCTTTCATAACCCAAATCCTCTTATCCAAACTACTCTATTTAAAGATCAATCCTATCCTAAAATCTTACAAGAAGCAGAGTTTGGACTCGCGCAAACATATACAAGACGAAATAAAATAGATGAAGCTTATCAATTATTCGATCAATTGACTCAAAAAGCTCAGCAGAATATTACAGAAAACAATTATTTACTTGCGAAGGCTTATTATGAAAAAGGAGTACTTTCTCAAAAAAAATACAATTACTCCCAAGCTTTAAATGATTTTCTACAAGCGGAAGAAGTCAATCATGCTTTCAACTTCTTAAGTCCCGATGAAAAATTGGATTTATGGATTCAACAAAGTCAGTGTTATAAAGAGCTGGGACAACTAGAAGAAGCTATGTTACTTCTCTCGAAAGTCATTAATGACGAAGCCATTTCAAGTTTACGGGTTAAAGCTATGTATTTAAGAGCAGATATTTATACTCAACAAGGCAGACCTGAGCTTGCCTTGAAGCAATTGGATGCTACCTCAAAAAAGGGGGGCGAATGGAGCAAAAAAGCAAAAGAAAAAATGGAAAAAGATTATGCCTATTGACTATTTATTGTTTGAACCCTGTTTAGCAAATCTATTTTTTTATGGCTCTAATTGGAACATTATTTTATTAATCATCATTGGCTGCTCAATTCTAAGCGTAACGATTTTTATTGAAAGATTGATGCAAATACAAAAATCAGAAATTGATACTAATCAATTTATTATCTCTATGAGAAAAACAATTAAAGAAGGAAATATTGTTGAAGCTATTCAAATTTGTGAAAAAACTGGCGGAACAATTGCTACTATTATCAAAGCAGGATTGATCAAACATAATCGTGATAAAGAACAAATTGAATCAGCCATGGAAATTTCAGGGCTTGTAGAAATTGCCCGTCTTGAGAGAAACGCCAAAATTTTATCTATTATTGCTTACATTGCACCTTTAATTGGCCTGTTAGGAACTGTTTTAGGATTTATTCAAGCTTTTTCAGAAATGCGTTTAAGTGGACTTGTAGATATTTCTGCCACAAGGATTGGAGAGGCTATGGAATATGCTCTAGTTACAACTGCGGCTGGACTGGTAGTGGCAATCCCTTCTGTAATAGCTTATAATTATTTGGTGAGTAGGGTTGAAGGATTTGTTTTAGAAATTCAAACAGCCTCTGCAGAAATTGTTGATCTCCTTTTAGATCGTGAAGAGGAGTTTTAATGAAATTTAAAACTCGCTTAAAGTCCTCGAATGCATTAATTGATTTAACACCCCTTGTTGATGTTATTTTCTTGATGCTTATATTTTTTATCGTGACTTCAGATATTCTTCCTCTGAAATCATTGAATATTGAAAATCCTCAATTAAAAAAAGACTCTACTCCCCTAACAACTCAGCTTCTTTTAGTGATGGATGCCCAACAAGTCATCTATTTAGGATCCAAAAAAAGCATTGTCGATTTTTCTTCCTTGCAGAGCGATTTAGAAAATGAAATACAAAATTTAAAAAAACAAAATGGAGGTATTTGGCCCACCGTTGTTTTAAGTGTAGACCGACGCATTGAGTATGGATTATTTTTAAAGCTCTTTGCAATTGCACAAGAATGCTGCCCACATTTAAGGCTTGTTTATCAACCTTTAGAACATTTGGAAGAATTTTGAGATGTTGAAACTAGAAAAATGTGCAAAAAGTTGTCATATTACCATCTCTTTAAGGCACCGGGATACATTTTTTTCTCCTTTACTGATCAAAGCATTGGTGTTTGCACTCTCCATGCATTTCGTTGCAATCCTTTTATTTCATATTAAACCCTTTAAAATTACCTCAACTTTTCTTTATCCTCCAATTCAAGTAGAAGCGGAGCCTTCTTTCGAGATTTCTTCTCCATTCCTTCTACTACAAGAAGACGAAAGCGTTCAATATCTAACCCCTCCAACACCGATTGACAATCTCTCCTATTTCTTTCCCGTCTCTCACTTTCAAAATCAAACACAACTTCAATTAATCGATTTTGCTTCTATAGAAGAAAAATACTGGCCTATTTATTCACCTCCTCTAACCATAGAAAAACCTGCCATTACACTATATGTTTCGGGAGATTTATCTGCTTATCCCTTATCAAATTCTGATCCTCGCCTAGAATCTAAAATATTGCTCAACAATCCAGCTAAAGATCCTTATTATATAAATTATAAAGTAAAATTAGATGAAAAATCTGGAGTTATTTTTTGGTATGAACGTGTTCAGTCGAGTGGAGTCGTTGAGAAAGATTTCCTTACCGAGCAAATCCTTTTAAATACAAAATTTAAGTCTTTCTCAACCACCTTTGTACCAGTATCAGGTTGGTTAAATTTTGTCATTTACTAATAGGGGTTAAAAATGATTGAGCTTAACTTTACAACAGCGTTTATGCTTTACTTGGGTGTTACCATAAGTGCTTTATTAGGAACATGGGTTTACTCCCATTATCGAACACGTAAGCAAACTATTTTTTCAACAGAACAATCTTTATTTGTATGCGAATATTGTCACTTTGCTTATTTAGAAGAAAATATAAAAGAACTCAATCGTTGTCCGCAATGTAATCTTTTTAATAAACAAAATTATTACAAACACCTAAATAGATAAATTTAATTTATTTATTAAATTAAAAAATTATTAACACTAAAATGTATAAATTATTCCCAATTCAGAAAAGTTTTATTATTAACTTCAAACTATTATTAAAGGTATTGTATTAGCAATTATTAGTATTAACATTTCACCTAACTTGTCTTATTATCAGCAAAAAACTTATTTAGTGGTCCTCTCTCCCAAAAAATTTTTGATAGATTTACTCTTGGATCCTTTAAAAACTCTAAAAAATAATTTATGGCGGATAAAAAAATACTTACTTTTAAGAAATATTGAAAACAATACTAACAATGTCTTGTTATTTGCTTTATCGTTTAAAGTTTCTTAATCAACTATCTAATTGCATGGTTTTCTTATTAAAATGCTTTCTGTCACAAACCATCTCGTCGATTTGCTTAATAAATCCCCTTAATATTTAAGTTTTTATATTCCTGCAAATAAAACTTTTGTCTACCTTGGATACAACAGCTTAACGGTAACTTTAGCAGAAATAGTTTTCTTTTAAAGTAGAAGCAAGTTGGCATCATTTTGATGATAGCTTATCGATAATGTTGACTTCCTTTCGTTCGACTGAATTTTTTGAGACGCTAATATTAGCTCTAGATTTAATTCTGTATTGGATAAATTCTCGCCAAAGTCATTATGATTTTTTCATATTTTTGTAGAAAATTTTGCCCAATTTTGTTTTCAGATAATTTATTTATCTTTTCTCAATTTCCTTTAAATAAAAAACATGAGCGAATTCATGAATAGCTTTATTGGGGGATGCCAGGGCAAATAACAGGCAGTTGGCAAGGGAGCCTAAAAGAAAAGGAAGGAGGCAAAAAAAAGGGCCTTAAAACGGGGTGTTTTAAGGCCAAAAAGAAAAGTTTGGCGGCGACCTACTCTCCCACACTCTTGTGTGCAGTACCATCGGCGATGAAAGGCTTGACTTCTGAGTTCGGAATGGGTTCAGGTATTTCCCTTTCTCTAATGCCACCAAACGAAAATCATAAAAGGTTTAAGTTTCACTTATCAAAATCAGCTCTTGAAAACAATCTCACACGCTTGATTTTTTATTTCGCACCACACTGTTTGTGCTAAAGGGAATGGTTTTCATCCTTTAGAAAAAAAGGTGGTCAAGCCGATCGACCGATTAGTATTGGTAAGCTCAACGCATTACTGCGCTTACACACCCAACCTATTAACCACATGGTCTATATGGTGTCTGATAGGGATACCTTATCTTGAGGGAGGCTTGGCGTTTATATGCTTTCAACGCTTATCCGTTCCGAACATAGCTACCCGGCAATGCTCTTGGCAGAACAACCGGCTCACCATTGGTTCGTCCACTTCGGTCCTCTCGTACTAGAAGCAGCTCCTCTCAAGTATCCTACGCCCACAAAAGATAGGGACCAAACTGTCTCACGACGTTTTGAACCCAACTCGCGTACCGCTTTAATTGGCGAACAGCCAAACCCTTGGGACCTTCTTCAGCCCCAGGATGCGATGAGTCGACATCGAGGTGCCAAACCGCCACGTCGATATGAACTCTTGGTGGCGATAAGCCTGTTATCCCCGGAGTACCTTTTATCCGTTGAGCGACGGCGATTCCACATTCCACCGCCGGATCACTAAGCCCGACTTTCGTCTCTGTTCGACTTGCAGGTCTCACAGTTAACTTGCCTTATACCTTTACGCTCTACTCGTGATTGCCAACCACGATGAGGCAAGCTTTGGACTCCTCCGTTACTCTTTAGGAGGATACCGCCCCAGCAAAACTGCCCGTCTGACAATGTCCGAATCCCAGCTTCATGGGATTTCGTTAGATTCCCGACTTATCAAGACCAGTATTTCAACGACGACTCCAGCCCACCTGACGATGAGCTTTCTTAGTCTCCTGGTTATTCTACACATGACAAGTCAAGAGCCAATATCAGAGTACAGTAAAGGTTCACGGGGTCTTTCCGTCTTATTGCGGGTAAACAGCATCTTCACTGCTACTACAATTTCACCGAGTCTCTTGTTGAGACAGTGCCCAGATCGTTATACCATTCGTGCAGGTCGGAACTTACCCGACAAGGAATTTCGCTACCTTAGGACCGTTATAGTTACGGCCGCCATTCACCAGGGCTTAAATTCAATGCTTTGCACTTAACGTGCTAACATCTCCTTTTGACCTTTTGGCATTGGGCAGGCATCACACCATATACTTCGACTTAGACGTCTTTGCATAGTGCTGTGTTTTTGTTAAACAGTCGCCTGGGCCATTTCTCTGCGGCCACAGGATGCTTTAGCAGCGAGTGCTATCACAACTTGTGGCTCCTCTTCTCCCGAAGTTACGAGGATAATTTGCCGAGTTCCTTAACAAGAGTTCTCTCGCGCGCCTTAGAATATTCTTCCCACCCACCTGTGTCGGTTTTGGTACGGTCACCATCAACGATTAGAGTCTATTTCTTGGAAGCCTTGCGCTACGCTATCGGTTCCCCCGAAGGTTTCCCTTAGTGACAACCTGGTCTTCCGTTAGCGGATTTACCTACTAACCAACCTCATTGCCCCACGGACACATCCAATGGTCCGCGCGCTTAACGTACTCCGTCGACCCGTCACCAATGTTTTAGGTGGCGCAGGAATATTTAACCTGCTTTCCATCACCTACGCTTTTCAGCCTCGGCTTAGGGACCGGCTAACCCAGGGAAGACGAACTTTACCCTGGAAACCTTAGGTTTTCGGCGAGGAGGATTTTCACCTCCTTTATCGTTTACTCATGCCATGCATTATCACTAGTATGCGCTCCAACGCTCCTTACGGTACATCTTCGACGCTGCATACTACGCTCTCCTACCGCTTATTCTTTAACAGAATAAACCCGCGATTTCGGCTCTATGCTTTAGTCCCGGATATTATCGGCGCAGAGTTTCTCGATTGGTGAGCTGTTACGCACTCTTTAAATGATGGCTGCCTCTAAGCCAACATCCCAACTGTTTTAGAAACTCCACTTCCTTACTCACTTAGCATAGAATTAGGGGCCTTAATCGGCGATCTGGGCTGTTCCCCTTTTGACAACGTAGCTTATCCCACGCTGTCTATCTCCCGGACGACTTTACAGTATTCGGAGTTTGATTTCCTTTGGTAGGTCGGTAAGACCCCCGCGTGAATTCAGTGCTCTACCCCTGTAAAGGGCTGTCCGAGGCTAACCCGAAAGTTATTTCGAAGAGAACAAGATATCTCCAAGTTTGATTGGCCTTTCACCCCTATCCACAACTCATCCAAAACTTTTTCAACAGTTACTAGTTCGGTCCTCCACAAGGTGTTACCCTTGCTTCAACCTGGTCATGGATAGATCACTTGGTTTCGTGTCTGCGCCAAATGACTTAACGCCCTTTTAAGACTCGCTTTCGCTTCGGCTTCGGAATGAGATCCCTTAACCTTGCCATTTAACGCAACTCGCTGGCTCATCATGCAAAAGGCACGCCGTCAGCCATTCCCAAATTATTGGGCATAGGCCTTCGACCGTTTGTAAGCTATTGGTTTCAGGTTCTATTTCACTCCCCTAACAGGGGTTCTTTTCACCTTTCCCTCACGGTACTGGTTCACTATCGGTCATTAACGAGTATTTAGCCTTGGAGGGTGGTCCCTCCGGATTCAGACCGGGTTTCACGTGTCCGGCCCTACTCAGGTGCTCATCTAGCTAGCTCTCTTTTTCGCATACGGGGCTTTCACCTTGTATCGCCTAACTTTCCAGAAATGTTCTGCTAAAGTTCGCTAGCCATTGTGATGAGTCCTACAACCCCACTAATAAATTAGTGGTTTGGGCTCTTCCCACTTCGCTCGCCGCTACTATGGGAATCTCTGATTTGATTTCTTTTCCTCTGCCTACTTAGATGTTTCAGTTCGGCAGGTGTCGCCTCCTTAACCTATGGATTCAGTTAAGGATAACCAGACATTACTCTGGTTGGATTGCTCCATTCGGATATCTCCGGGTCAATGCTTTTTTCCAGCTCACCGAAGCTTTTCGCAGGTTTCGCGTCCTTCATCGCCTGTTAATGCCAAGGCATCCACCAATAGCCCTTAATAGCTTGACCAAAAAATTTTAGTCTCAAGCAATTAAGTATGAGTTACGACTCACATAAGCTGATCGCTTATGTCACTTAAATTTTTGTGTGAAGATTATTCTCAAGCGCTGATTTTGATCAGTGAATTTGTGATGACTTTGGTCATCTTTACTTTTCACGTTTCTTGTTCTTTCGAACAATCAACGTTTCAGATTAAACTTGATTCTTAAACTTTTATGACTTTCAAAATA
>NZ_BASL01000776.1:0-6207 GCF_000648255.1 Candidatus Protochlamydia sp. R18
TTCATTATTATCAAGTTTAAATCCCAGTTCTTCTTTGCCAAAGACTCGCCAACAAGGAAGTAATTATCCTGCCAGTGAAAATAAACTTGCAACAGACTCTCCAAATACTTCTGCGGACTTAAATCCTTCAAATAACCTTTCCTCAGAAGAAATTGAGTCAACAATTCAACCTTCTGTGCTTTTGTTTTTACCTTCAGGATTTAAATTGAACTTTCAAGATGGCACTTTTTTGCATCTTTCTAGTTCTCAACTGGATTTGTTAAAAGAACAATCGCCCTATTTTAAGAATCTGTGGTCAGGCAATTTTAAAGAAACTCTTCAAACTCCTCTTGCTTTGACCCAAAAAGAGTTTACTTGTCTATTCCACTGCTTGCTAGATGCTCATTTTAAAGTTCCCTTAGAAGAAATCCCTTCTATTATTCAACGAGCCGATTATTATCAACTAACAGAAGTGGTGAAAAATTTAGAACAACAGCTGCTTGATGGGTATAAATCAGAGAAATTTGAGCTATTTAATTCCAGCGAAGACAGTCTAGTAGAATTAAAAGAACTTTTGAATTTTGCCCATCAATATCACTTAAACGCTTTAAAAAATTATTTAGAATCTACAGTCGTGAGCACCTTATTAAATCAGACGTCTGATTTAGCGGAATTTGAAAAAATTGTAAATTACTTCGCAAATGACATAGAAGAACTTCATTTTTCAAGAAACGCTTATTTAACTAATGCTCATCTTTTAGCGTTAAAAAATTGTAAAAATTTAAAAGTACTTCATCTGCGTTGGTGTGATAATCTCACGGATGCGGGATTAGCGCATTTGACACCTTTAGTGGCTTTGCAGCATTTAGATTTGCATAGGTACTTTAAGCTCACTGACGCTGGATTGGCGCATTTGACGCCTTTCATAGCCCTGCAGCATTTGGATCTAGGTGGGTGCAAAAATCTTACGGACGCTGGATTAGCGCATTTGACATCTTTAGTGGCTCTGCAACATTTGAATTTAAATGATTGTAATAAACTCACGGGCGCCGGATTAGCGCATTTGAGGCCCTTAGTGACTTTACAACATTTAGATCTGAATGGGTGCGATAATCTCACGGACGTTGGATTAGCACATTTGACACCTTTAGTGGCTTTGCAGCATTTAGATTTGCATAGGTGCTTTAAGCTCACTGACGCTGGATTGGCGCATTTGACACCCTTAGTAGCCCTGCAACACTTGGATCTAGGTGGGTGCAAAAATCTTACGGACGCTGGATTAGCGCATTTGACACCTTTAGTGGCCCTGCAGCATTTGAAAGTAAATTATTGCCATAACCTTACTGACACTGGATTGGCGCATTTGACACCCTTAGTAGCCCTGCAACATTTAGATTTATCTAGTTGCCCTGATCTCACGGACGCTGGTTTAGCGCATTTGACGCCTTTAATAACCCTGCAGCATTTGGGCCTAAGTGGCTGCAAAAATCTTACGGACGCGGGATTAGCGCATTTGACACCTTTAGTGGTCCTGCAGCATTTAAATCTTAGTTATTGCAGAAATCTTAGGGACGTTGGATTGGCGCACTTGTCAACTTTAGTATCTCTACAGAATTTGGATTTGTCTGGATGCAGAAATCTCACTGATGATGGATTGACACATTTGTCACCCTTAGTGGCCCTACAAGTTTTATATCTGGGTATGGGCAATAATTTTACTGATTCTGGGTTGGCACATTTGACCTCCTTAGTGAACCTGCAAAAATTAGATCTGAGTTATTGCACTAATCTCACTGACGCTGGATTAAGGCATTTATCACCATTAATAGCTTTAAAGCGTTTGATTTTGTGCGGAGGCAGCAATTTCACAGACGCTGGTTTAGCGCATTTGACACCCTTAGTGGGCCTGCAATATTTAGATTTAAACTATTGCGATAATCTTACTGACGCCGGATTAGCGCATTTTAAATCCTTAGTAAGCTTTGCTGTATCACATTTAAAACCAATAATCTAAGTTTGGTTATACTGTTAAATTAACCTAAATTAACGCATTTTTACAACCAATTAACAGGCTTAAGCATTTTTCATACTAAAAATTAAAAATTTTGCATTTAAATTACATTGATTCTTACGTATTTTCAATAGGAATAGCAGTATGAATGTAGAAAAAGTAGATCCAACAATTTAAACTTCAGAACTTTTGTTTTGACCTTAAGAAATTAAATTGAGCTTTCAAGATGGAACTTCTCTAAGGATCTCTAGTTCTTAAATATTTTTGTTAAGAAAAAAATTGCCCTATTTTAAGAGTCTTTGGTCGGGAAATTTCCAAGAAACTCTTCAAGATCCTCTCGCTTTGATACAAAAAGAGTTTACTTATCTACTCAATTGCCTGTTGGATGCTAATTTTAAAGTTCCCTTAGAAGAAATCCCTTCTATTATTCAACGAGCCGATTATTACCAACTAGCAGAAGTTGTGAAAAATTTAGAAAGACAGTTGCTTGATGGGTGCAAATTACAGAATTTGAAAAATTTTTAAATTACTTCTCAAATGAGATAAAAGGACTCAATTTTTTAAAAAATACCTATCTGATTGACACTTATTTCTTAGCATTAAAAAATTATAAAAATTTAAAAGTTTTTTATCTTCAAGGATACCCTAAACTCACTGATGCTGGATTAGCGCATTTGGCACCCTTAGTCGCATTAGAGCATTTGGATCTGAGTGGATGCACTAATCTCACGGACGATGAATTAGCGAATTTTAAATTTCAGTAGCTAAACCACATTTGAGTCTGCGTTGGTACAAAAATTCTCAAGGATTCTGAATTCAGAAATATTATTCGCTTTTCCATTGTTGAGCGATGATTAAAACGCGCAGCTGGATTGGCGCATCTTAAATTTTTAGTAATTGCTTCACATTTGAATCTGAGTTAGTTTCAAAGTTGCATCAATGTGAATTATTGCATTTGACGTTCTTTTTTATTCTTTAATAAGCAAGGGAAATTATATTGATCTAAAATGCAATGAAAACGCCTTAGCTCTCGCTTGCCTTCTCTCCTCACATTTATTTTTCATTATTATTAATTAACTCATGAATTGGATTTAAACTTACTGTAGAATTAGTATGAATTTTTTTAACCGTAAGTAATAGGTAAAAATACATTTGCTTTTTGCTTCAGCTGGTTAAATAAATCTATCCATTCCTTGTTCGACAAACGGAGATTGCTCATTTAAGTGATAAAATTGGAATCAATTTCTTTGCTAATTTTTTCATATTTGAACAAAATTTCATCAACCATCGATCGATAAGAACAATTTTCACTTTAAATTTAATTGCCTATTTTATTGCATTAATATTACCTATTTAATTTCACTAATACAAATTGTGTGATATACTTCAAAATTATTTAGCTAATTTGGAGGGTCTTTATGCATATTTATAATTTAAATTCTCATCAGCCCACTCCCATTGTCAATTCAGATACTCAATTTTACTCTGCATCAAACGAACGTTTAAAATTTTTTGAACGTATTAGTTTATTATGCAAAACAATTTTTCAGTCCTTTTTGAACCTATTCTTTAACTATATCAATAGAGATCAGCTTCAGTCTCAATGGAGAGAAATTTTTTGGGGGCGAAAAGAGATTGTCACGACTCGTCCAGAATCTAGTGTATCTTTATCAAGTTCGGCTCAAACTTCAAGTTTTGCCCCTCCTTCTTCCATTCTAAGATTTCAGAATGGAAATTTTCTAATTATCCCTAGCTCTCAAATATCTTTTTTAATGGAAAAATCGCCTTATTTTAAGAATCTTTGGTCGGGAAATTTCCAAGAAACTCTTCAAACTCCCCTTGCTTTGACCCAAAAAGAGTTTACTATTCTACTTAAGTGCCTTGTGGACGTCGATTTTAAAGTTCCTTTGAAAAGCATCTGTTCTTTCATTCAACTAGCCGATTATTATCAACTGACAGAAGTTGTGAAGAATTTAGAACAACAGCTGCTTAGCGTCTATAAATCTGAAAAAGGTGAGCTATTTAATTCTAACGAAGATAACTTAGTGAAACTAAAAGAACTTTTAAATTTTGCCCAGCAATACAAATTGAACACTTTAAAAAATTATTTAGAACTCACAGTTGTAAGTTCATTATTAAAGCAGGCTTCTCATTTAAACGAATTTGAAAAAATTTTAAACTACTTCTCAAATGAAATAGAAGGACTCAATTTTTCAGAGAAGGGTTCTTTGACTGACACTCATCTCTTAGCGTTGAAAAATTGTAAAAATTTAAAAGAGCTTTATCTTAAGGATTGCTACGGGCTCACTGCCGCTGGATTAGCGCATTTAACATCCTTAGTGACTCTACAGCATTTAGATCTGAGTGGATACCCTAATCTCACTGACGCTGGATTAGCACATTTAACATCTTTAGTTGCTTTACAGCACTTAGATCTGCGTGAGTGCCGTAAGCTCACTGACGCTGGATTAGCGCATTTAACTCCCTTAGTGGCTTTACAACATTTAGATCTACGTGGTTGCCGCGATTTCACTGATGCTGGATTAGCGCATTTAACTCCCTTAGTCGCATTAGAGCATTTGGATCTGAGTGGATGCACTAATCTCACTGACGCTGGATTAGCACATTTAACATCCTTAGTGGCTCTGCAGCATTTAAATCTAGGTTGGTGTCCTAATCTCACTGACGCTGGATTAGCACATTTAACATCTTTAGTTGCTTTACAGCACTTAGATCTGCGTGAGTGCCGTAAGCTCACTGACGCTGGATTAGCGTATTTAACATCCTTAGTAGCTCTACAATATTTGGATCTGAGTGGATGCTCTAATCTCACTGATGCTGGATTAGCGCATTTAACTCCCTTAGAGGCTTTACAACATTTAGATCTACGTGGTTGCTGTAAACTTACTGAAGCTGGATTAGCACATTTAACTTCTTTAGTAACTGTTAAAAAATTTATGCGGATTAATTATAATTCCATCTGAATTGAGTTATATAATATTGTATCAATCTGAATTAACGCATTTTCATAACTAATCTAATAGGCTTTATCACTAGTTCGTACTAAAGATTAAATTTTTGTATTTAAACAATATAGATTTTTACGAATTTTCAATAGTATAATACAAATAAGTGATTAAATATTTGAAATTTAATTAAAACTTAATACATGATTTGTCTACGATTAATAAAAAAAATTTTATTTTAAATCCAATTAATTTCATTAATATTTAAATGATTTTTATTGATATAATATCATAAATAATATGAAATATATCTTATATTGAATAATTCAGGTAGTAATTTTGAATATATACAATTCAAGTTTTAATCGTAGGGATCTGACAGTCAATACGCATAATCTCTCCTATAATCTCTCCTATAATCTCTCGAACGAACATTTAAAATTTTCTGAACGCATTGTTTTATTATGCAAAACAATTTTTCAAAGCTTCCTAAATCTCTTCTTTAATAATGCCAACAAAGATCAACTTCAATCACAGTGGAGAGAAATTTTCTGGGGAACAAAAGAAATTGCCGTTTCTAGCAGCTCTACAAACCACAAATTAGTTTCATTATTATCAAGTTTAAATCCCAGTTCTTCTTTGCCAAAGACTCGCCAACAAGGAAGTAATTATCCTGCCAGTGAAAATAAACTTGCAACAGACTCTCCAAATACTTCTGCGGACTTAAATCCTTCAAATAACCTTTCCTCAGAAGAAATTGAGTCAACAATTCAACCTTCTGTGCTTTTGTTTTTACCTTCAGGATTTAAATTGAACTTTCAAGATGGCACTTTTTTGCATCTTTCTAGTTCTCAACTGGATTTGTTAAAAGAACAATCGCCCTATTTTAAGAATCTGTGGTCAGGCAATTTTAAAGAAACTCTTCAAACTCCTCTTGCTTTGACCCAAAAAGAGTTTACTTGTCTATTCCACTGCTTGCTAGATGCTCATTTTAAAGTTCCCTTAGAAGAAATCCCTTCTATTATTCAACGAGCCGATTATTATCAACTAACAGAAGTGGTGAAAAATTTAGAACAACAGCTGCTTGATGGGTATAAATCAGAGAAATTTGAGCTATTTAATTCCAGCGAAGACAGTCTAGTAGAATTAAAAGAACTTTTGAATTTTGCCCATCAATATCACTTAAACGCTTTAAAAAATTATTTAGAATCTACAGTCGTGAGCACCTTATTAAATCAGACGTCTGATTTA
>NZ_BASL01000775.1:0-1577 GCF_000648255.1 Candidatus Protochlamydia sp. R18
TAAATCAGACGTCTGATTTAATAAGGTGCTCACGACTGTAGATTCTAAATAATTTTTTAAAGCGTTTAAGTGATATTGATGGGCAAAATTCAAAAGTTCTTTTAATTCTACTAGACTGTCTTCGCTGGAATTAAATAGCTCAAATTTCTCTGATTTATACCCATCAAGCAGCTGTTGTTCTAAATTTTTCACCACTTCTGTTAGTTGATAATAATCGGCTCGTTGAATAATAGAAGGGATTTCTTCTAAGGGAACTTTAAAATGAGCATCTAGCAAGCAGTGGAATAGACAAGTAAACTCTTTTTGGGTCAAAGCAAGAGGAGTTTGAAGAGTTTCTTTAAAATTGCCTGACCACAGATTCTTAAAATAGGGCGATTGTTCTTTTAACAAATCCAGTTGAGAACTAGAAAGATGCAAAAAAGTGCCATCTTGAAAGTTCAATTTAAATCCTGAAGGTAAAAACAAAAGCACAGAAGGTTGAATTGTTGACTCAATTTCTTCTGAGGAAAGGTTATTTGAAGGATTTAAGTCCGCAGAAGTATTTGGAGAGTCTGTTGCAAGTTTATTTTCACTGGCAGGATAATTACTTCCTTGTTGGCGAGTCTTTGGCAAAGAAGAACTGGGATTTAAACTTGATAATAATGAACATAATCTGTGATTTGTAGCGTCGTTAGAAACGGCAATTTCTTTTGTTCCCCAGAAAATTTCTCTCCACTGTGATTGAAGTTGCTTCTTGTTGACATTATTAAAGAAGAGATTTAGGAAGCTTTGAAAAATTATTTTGCATAATAAAACAATGCGTTCAGAAAATTTTAAATGTTCGTTCGATAGGTTATAAAAAGGAACATGTGGATTGACTGTGGGAGTATTAATATTATTGTGTGTATTCAAAATTTACCACCTGAATTATTCAAATAAGAATAAACTGTATATTATTTATAATATTATACGAATAAAAATCATTTAAATATTAATGAAATTAATTGGGTTTAAAATAAAAATTGTTTTTATTCATCATAGATGAAGCATGTGTTAAGCTTTAATTAAATTTCAAATATTTAATCCCTTGTTTGTATTATACTATTAAAAACTCGTAAGAATCGATATAGTTTAAATACAAAAGTTTGATCTTTAGTACGAAGGTACTTAAGCCTATTAGATTAGTTATGAAAATGCGTTAATTCAGACGGATACAATATTATATTTAATTGAATTTAATTGTGCACTTACGTGGATATTTGACAAAAGGAATAATCAATGGCTTTTGCAAGATTTGACAATCTGTTTAAATTTAACCGAACTAATTGTTTAAAATTTGCCCAAAAAACTTCAATTGGATTTAAATCAGGTGAATAGGAGGGAAGAAATAAAATTTTACATCCGGCTTGTTCAAGTAGATATTTGGTTTTTTTAGATTTGTGAAAAGTAGCGTTATCCATAATAATCACTTGTCCAGTTTTAAGCTCTGGAATTAATATTTTTTCTAACCATGTATTAAATAAGATCGTATGACACGTTCCTGTATAGCAAAAAGGAGCAAAAATTTTAGATTGGCATTTAGCTGCTATAAAGCTTTC
>NZ_BASL01000774.1:0-10528 GCF_000648255.1 Candidatus Protochlamydia sp. R18
CCGGCTCGATATGCAGTTATAATTTTTACAAAACATCCAGGTTATTCGATTGTATGGAATGGAATAGAGATTTGGCAACGCTATAGCCATTTATTTTCTTCAAATAATTTTGTTTTAGATTTATTCCAGCTTACAGCACAATTGTTTTAATTAATAAACGAGCAACGTTAAAAGTTATAGAAGATAACCTAGACTTGTTTCAAAAGCATTCTAATTCAAACCAAAACGCCGCAGAATTCTTAAAAGAAGTTTGTTGTCCTAAAGACAGAGACTACATGATTCGTTATAACATAACTTTGCTGGGCATTTTGCTTGGTTACGGAAGAAACAACTCCATAGCCTTCTCTAAAAGAGGCTATCTTCAAAAATTAGAAGGATTTCAACTATACAACGCTAATCAATCTTTAAACGCCTTTGTGAATCCTGGATTTTTTTATCATCAATAATGGAACGAATGAAGAAGAAAACGAAGAAATTAGGCAAACGCTTCAGATAGCTAAAAAAATATGGAAGCGGCCTTTAAAAAAGACCACTATCTCGAAAGTTTTATAACTCTATTTACTCGTTTATTCTCATGTGATTTTTTAAAGGCGCTTATTTTACCTTACTGAATTTTCGCTGATTTGTCCTTAAAGAGACTTATGCTTGAGATTTTTAAATGTAAGTACAGAGAAGTTTTAAACAAGAGATTTATTTACCAAGGCATTTTATATACTGTCTATTTTAAGAGTTTTGATAGCCTCATCAGAAATGTTCCACGAGTAACAAACTTACATAGCTTAATTTAAACTTTTAACATCTAAGACTTAAAGTTTTTAAATAACTATAAATAGTTAAGACAACTCAAAAATATATGCGATATTTAGATAGCTTCAATGAAGCTATCAGTTCTTTTGCAATGATCAAGCAAAATAAGCAAATTCATCTCATGCAATGACAGTTTCCTAATTCGAATAATTTCCATTCCTATTTGATTTATTCAAAGTTAGTCTGTAAATCATTTGCATTATGTTAGGATCAATTTCTTTTGCATACATAATGGGAGATTTACCAAATTCTTCATGTGCTGTTGTGAGCTGGAGGTCGAAAGGGCTATTAAGAATTAATTGAAGGGAATCCAAATCTTTATTCTTTATGAATAAATATAATAAATGATGCCTAAGCTTATCGAAATGAGGTCCCTCTTCACTTAAAATCTTTGAGTTCTCAGTCAACTTTATTTGAGCTCCAGAATGAATCAAGAGCTTGGCGCCCTCATAATATCCCGACTCTACAGCAATATACAAAGGTGTATGACCTTCATCATCTTGGACATAAAGATCAATTTTTTCCTGAGAAAGTAAAAATTCCATCATTTCCAGATGCATATTTGTGGTAGCAACATGCAAGATAGTCATTCCGTCCTCGTGATTTGCATTCACTTCATGAGGATCTTTGTTAAACTTAAGAAGCAGTCTTGTCATCTCTACATTTCCGTGAAAGGCTGCCCAATAAAAGGGAGAATGGCCACGATAGAGCTGTTGAGAATTAATTTCAGCTCCTTCTTCTAGTAATAAACGAACAACTTCAAATTGATCATTAAAGACTGCCATAGATAAATAGGGCTTTTGATTTATTTTATCGCGATAATAGGGCAAAAGCAGTTGCACAAGCTCTAAAGGATCGCTATTCTTTTCAATCGCTGTGCTAAGAGGGGTGAAATTTCCCCAAGCGTCCGCTTTTGAAATCATACCAGTTTGACCGCTGCTTTTAGCACGTCGGATTAACTCTTTTAAAATATCAACTTTGGCTTTTACTTTAAGTTCACCACTGCCTACGCAATAGTGAAAAACAGAGCATCCAATATCATCTAAAAGTGTGATGTCGGGATCATAAGAAAGGAGGATTTTGACAATTTGTAAATTTCCACGACGTAAAGCATGCATTAAAGGTGTCATCCATTGGTATGTAACTCGATGTTTAATAAAGTTTTTATCATTTTCAAGTAGTTCCTTGACTTTATCTAGGTCCCCTTGCTTTATTGCTGTGTATAATTTTTCAATTGGACTAGATGATTTTTGATTTTTTTTAGTCTCGTAATTGGGATATATATTTTTAAGTATTTTTTTGAGTTCTGCTGAATTTTGAAAATTACGAAGAGGTGTGTATCCGCGTTGATTTTCAACATGTAAGTCAGCACCATGATCAAGCAATAATTTCAAGGTTTCTTCTGTTTTATTTCGATTAAAATAAGGCATATTAACGCTATTTGCTAAATAATGAAGAGCAGTTTGTCCATAACTATATTGGGTGTTTAATTTTTTGATTAACTTTTCCCCAGTTATTCCCTTGTTTTTAAGAGCTTTCAAAATGATTCTTATGCCTTCTGCGTTTTGTAGGGCTGCTGCCTCTCCTAGCAAAGATAGACGGGTTTGACGATTAACTGCCGTTGGATCAACTTCAAGTTTGATAAATAATTTTAAAAGAGGATTGATGATTTCCTGGTTTTGTTTTTCTTGCAACTCAAAACTTGTAGAATATGGATGGGAGTCTATAGAGATATAAAGATGGGTTTTTAGGTCATTAATTTTTTCTATTAAAGCCTTTTTGCCAGTTGAAATAGAGGAGGCTCTTAAAACATTTTGCAAGAATAGATTAAGAATTGTTATAGCAAAATGATCTTTAAAAGATGGACGCATTATTAATTTATCAATACCCGGTTTAGAAGTTAGTCCAGGATACAGATGAGAAAGGAATTTGCTAAGATAGTTTGAAAATTTTGAACTATTTTGAAATAGCGGATCTCTCGAGGTGCTCATTTTGAAGAATCGTTTACAATTGCCATCTGTTTCGATGATAGCTTTAAACCACGAGCAAACTAACCTTAGATTAAGCAAGTTTTTTGAATTTTCCGTTAAAAAAGTAAAAATATTGTAAATAGTTTCATTTGGTAGTGATACGATGCAGAGGTTCTCAGATATCTCGCTAGCTGCTGCTATAATATTTTGAGCTTGAAAGTCAATTGGTTCGTCCCGAATCATTTTTATTCCCTAGGTAGCTTTTAATAAAAAAAATTTTACCCTGAACTCTACAATGTTAGATAAAAAAAATCAAATCAGGGCATTTCAGATTCAAATTAATGATATGTGATTCACGAAATGATTAAGTAGAATGCTCTAGAGTGATTGATGATTCTATTTTTTCTGAAAATTGCTAAAAAAACTCTTTCTTTAAAGACAATCAATACAGGCATTTTTGATTCAAAAAAGAGTTAGAAGTAGATGTTCAATATCAAATGTTTGAATATTTTGAAAAAGGGCAGATGTAGAATGGAGATACTAAAGCTTTTGGATATTGCACAGTTGCAATAAAGCGCTAGTGGTGAAGAGTATCACAATCCTTGCCCGTCATGTGGAGAACAAGATCGCTTTATCGTCTGAACGACGATCGTTATTGGTGTCGTCAGTGCGAGCGCAACGGTGATATGATTCAGTTTTGGTGCGACTTCCTCGGCATGTCATTTAAAAAATCTAAAGAGTAACTAAACCGATACATTTGTCGGTTTATATCTTTCTTATCGTCTCACTAAAATATTATCAGACGTAACTGAGACATCTTGGTCTAGTTATATTTCATATAGCATCTGATTAATAAATTCTTTAACTTAGTAATTAAGCCAAAAGACATAAATTGCCTGTTGAACGCAATAAAGAGAGTATTCCCCTGCTAACTTACCGTTAAAGAAGTTATCATGCGCAATTTGAAATTATTTTTGATTTATAAAAAGCTGATTTGTCGGTTTAAACTGAATATAGTTAACCATAGACAAGCCATTCTCAAAAAAACATTCTAGGAAAGACTTTAAACTTTGTCTAACTATTGTTCTTGAAACCTCTTTAGGTGGGACTGATTGACTATGCCACATCAAACGACTAACATTTGTTGCTATGTCGCCTAGTCGCGTTTCTACAATAGCCATACGCGTTTCTAAGGAATTGAAACGTTCGTCGATTCTATTAAGTCTAGAGTCAACTTTATCAAAACGTTCATCCATTTTATTGAAACGCTCGTCTACGGCCTTTAACTTTTCATCAATAGCCTTGAAGCTGTTATCTATACATTCTTGATTACGTCCAAAACGATAAAATAGAGCAAGAGTTCCTATGAGAATACTAGAGGATAACAGAAAGGAAATAATTTCAAACATAGGCATAATTTTAACCTTTTTCTTTAAAATATTATTCTACGAGCAAACTTTTTTCGTGTCAATTACGAGACCCCCTTCAAGAGCTTTGCGGTTTGGTCCAAGAAACGAAAGCCGCTTCTTTCGATATAAATTCAGAAAAAAAGGCTGCCTCCATTCGTGCTGTGATGTTTAATTTTTTGACCTGCTTCGAATTGCTGACCGGTACCGACCAACCCTTTTCGATGTTCATGCCTATCCTATCTTTGCCTTAGGTGAAAAAAATATGGGTGATGATTTTCGGCAAACGATTAATTATTTTGAAAATGATATAGTAGATCAATTTTTAAATGAAAACATCATAGTCGGTGACAAAGTTTATCTTAAGGCTGATCAAATACATTTGGGTACTAAGCAAATTTTTCTAAATTTTAAAGGAAAATTACTCCCTATTCGTAGTCTTTTAACTGATGTATACGGTATTTTTATACCTTTAAAGGATATACTTCTTATGAGAGGTCTTTGGGGGGATACTTGGATATGCCCTAATCCAAACTGCGGTTACGAAAATTATAATAAGGTAAATTTTTGTGGAGTTTGCGGAACTAAAAAGCCCTAGTGCGAAGTTTATTAGATGAGCAAAAAAATGAGGTAAAAATGATTCATATTTTAAAAAAACTATTCATATGCAAATTGATTGTTTTTACCTTTTTTGCTCATCCATTATTGCATGCCCATTCAGTGACAGAAATTTTAAAATCAATACCAGAAGATGATAGGGAAGTCTTAAGTAGACTTTTCTATCAACTGATGAACAATGATCACTTCGCTTATACCCTATTTGGAGATAAGCCTGTTTCAGTCACGGCAAATTTTATCTTAACCCCTTATGGAAATATTTTTTGCCGGATGAAATGTGGCGGTTATTTTTGGGAAAAATGGAAGGTATGGAAAAAATACGAACATCTGTTTCCAATGAAAAATTATCTTTTACTTGAAGAATCTGCTCAAACAAATACTAAAAACATTTTTTTTATTAATAAGAAATGGTTTGTAAAAACTATTTGTCAACACCTGAAAATTTTTGAGACAATTTTAGGCGAGAATATCACACCTAAAAACTTATTGAATAAAATTGAAAGAAGTCAGAATTTTTTTTCTGTGATCAAAGAAAACCCAATTCTCCTCGGTATTTTGCTCGGCTATGGGCAACATAATGCAGAATTATATTCTAGAAGAAACGATTTAAGACAATTCATTGATTTTAAACAAATTCCCAAAATTCCCTATAAAATGCTTAAACCTTCCAAACAGTTTGTTTCCCTAGAAGAAGAATACCAATATCTGAATTCTAGGTTAAAGCCTTTTAGTGATTATCATTACTTACCCTTAATTATTTCCCCTGTACACTTCGTTGCTGATTATAGGCATTCTCAAACAGTAGAACTTCAAAAAAAATACCAAAAATTAAGAGGTAAAATATCTGCTATTTATTCCCAAGGTGATTTTTTAGAAATCACACTATTTGAAATGACTCGATAAAATTTTATTCTAATAGTCCTAAATATTTTTGTAAGGATATTAAAATGCTAAGTTGTTTTAGATTTTTCTGCAGAAAGCTATTTTTGAATAAAACCAATTATTAATTGAATGAGTTAAATTTTTAATCAAAACAGATGGAATAAGAGAATTTTTTATTTTGAGCCTATGATTATATAGTCTCCTCTTTTCCAATTATTTTGAGGCTTCTATATCAAATATTTTCTGGAATATCAAAATTTTGTGATCAATCATGATTGACTATAGTCCCAAAATATGGTACCATCAAATTATGAATAAAAAGCACTTACGCACTCTTGAAGCAATATTTAAAACCCCTGTGCAATCAAATGTTATATGGCAGGATGTTGAAAAATTATTTATTTACTTAGGTGCAAGAATAAAAGAAGGAAGTGGATCTCGTTTAGCTGTAGAGTTAAATGGTGTTCGCGCTTATTTCCATCGACCACATCCTCAAAAAGAAATTGATAAGGGTGCTTTAGTTTCCGCCAAAAAGTTTTTAGAAAATGCAGGAGTAAAACCATGTTGAAATACAAAAACTACACAGGCTTTGTTCAATTTGACGATGAAGCGATGGTTTTTCATGGAGAAGTCCTAGGACTTCGAGATGTTATTACTTTTCGCGGGACAACACCTGAAGAAATAAAAAAAGAATTTGAAATTTCTATTGATGGGTATTTGGATTGGTGTAAAGAGCTAGGCCAAGAACCAGAAAAACCATTTTCGGGAAACATCCATTTACGATTAAAACCTGATTTGCATGCAAAACTTGCCGCTGAAGCAAAATTCAATGGAATTAGCCTCAATAACTATATTAGCCAGACTTTAAAACAAGCTATACAGTAAATAAAAAATTTTTTTAAGATCTTTTCAGCAGAGGTAAGGATTACTCAGCGCTCAAAGCAATCTTTCTCCTAGTAAGGTATTCATTCAGTTTTCCAAATAATTAGTTAACTAACTTTTTCTAATTAAAATTTTTATGATTATAATTATTTGTTTTTTTTGAGTAAAAAAGTTGATTTAAAAGACATTGTTTATTTTGATAGGAGCAAGTCTAAGGGATGTTTTCCTCACAAATGAATGAAAACCCAAGTCAACGCTATAGCCAATCGCTCTAGAGTTTTTCTGTATAAAAATTTGAATGTAAATACTCAAAAAAACTGTATATATCGTTAAAAATTCTTTATTGCTAAGACAGAAATTTACAGGTATAGCAGCTACATTGGAGTTAAGAGCTTGGTTAATTGTTTATAACTCCCTCTTGCTTTATTAAATTACCGTTAAGCCAAAACTTCCTAAGAGTCGTATTGGAAGTAAGAGATTGAGTAAGAGCTTCCATTCTCTTATCGCTGATTTGGTTTCCATTAAGAGAGAGTGTACTCAGAGTCATATTGCAAGCAAGAGCGCGAGCAAGAGCTTCGATTCCCTCATCGCTGATTTGGTTTCCGTTAAGAGAGAGTGTACTCAGAGTCGTATTGCAAGCAAGAGCGCGAGCAAGAGCTTCGATTCCCTTATCGCTGATTGAGTTTCCGTTAAGAGAGAGTATACACAAAGTCGTATTGCAAGCAAGCCCATTAGCAATAACTTCCGCTTCCTTATCGCTGATTTGGTTTCCGTTAAGAGAGAGTGTACTCAGAGTCGTATTAGAAGCAAGAGCGCGAGCAAGAGCTTTCATTCCCTTATCACTGATTTGATTTCCGTTAAAAAAGAGTGTATTTAGAGTTGTATTGGAAGCAAGAGTGCGAGCAAGAGTTTCCATTCCCTTATCGCTGATTTGGTTTCTGTTAAGAGAGAGTATACGCAAACTCGTATTGGAAGCAAGCCCATTAGCAATAACTTCCGCTTCCTTATCGCTTATTCTCCCGCCAATAAGACTAAGCGAGGTAAGCTCAGAATCATTCATATAAAGTTGAAATAATTTTTCAGAATCAATTTGCAAATCTTTCATTTCTTTTAAGACTCTACGCACTCCCTCTTCTTTGGCTTTTTTTAGATCTAAGGCTGGACACCTTGTAAAACTTCCTTTGACGTAGGGAGCCGTTGTTTTGAAAAAGAGCATTTTTAAATGAGGATTTTTATCGGCTTTTAAGGTGTGTAAAAGAGGAGCATCTAGTTGAATCGAGACAAGCGCCTTACATCTCCTTAGTTGCAATTCTTCTAATTTGGCAAACTGCAAATAGGTGGATGCGAAGGGAAAGTTTGATTTTTCAAACGCATGAAGTTGAGAGCAACGGTTTAAATAGAGCGATTTGAGGTTAGGAGAGCGTTTTTCAATTTCTTGAAGGGTTTCTACTTTAATAAGTGGGCAGCCGCTTACATTTAAATAGTCGAGCTCAACATGCAAGAAAGGTTTTAACGTGGTCAGATCTAAAACGGCGCAGTTCATCAAAGTGATTTTTCGTGGTTTAAAATTGTTCATTAAAAAGATTAAGGCCTGTAACACAAAGCGTTGCCTTTCGAGATCAGGTGTCTTCCCTTTGACCATCTGCCTAAAATCGGCTTCAATCCATTCTCCTTCTTTGTTTGTCCCGAACGCAATATTTGAGGTGCAACGGCTTAATGTAAACGTAAAAAGCTCGCTTTGGGCTTTTTCGGGAGAGTATTCTTCACGTGCTTGAATTTCTTCAAACGTTGGGGGCTTGCCAAAACTGGCTGCGTCGGCTTGGGCGGAAGTGAGAGAAATTTCGACATTGCGATCGATCGCTTTTTGTAGTCTCTGTTTGGGATCTAAACTACTAGCAACGGCTTGCTGATATTTATGGTAAACCCAGCGATCTATGGTTTGCTTTTGACTGTCACGCAAGCTAACGAGGCAGGATAAAAGATCGATAGCTGTAAGCTTCTTTTCGCTTGTTGAATCATGATGGCGTAAACAGTCTTGCAGATGGTAAAATTGCACAAGTAAATTTGCCACCGTGCCGCTACGCAAAAGAAGCGTTCCCTTAAAACGATCTTCCGAGTTTTCTTCATATAACTGTTTTTCTTCTTCGGGGGTAAAGAGGTGAAGGGTGCGGTAGGCCTCATCTTTTTGGATTAAGTCTTCAAGCCAACTATTGAGGATGAGGTTAGGATCTAAACGGAGAAAGGCTTTCACTACTTCAGGATCTAGACGGTATTTAGCATGTAAACAAAAAAGAGCGGAAGAAAAATGGACTTTATGACCGAAGAATTTATGGTGCATCACGGGCTCAACAAAAGAAACATCGTTATCGATGCAGAAAATGCGCTGCGTCTCTTCTTCGACGATATAGTTCGAAAAACGGCCATCCCCTGGCCGCGTCAGTATGGCACACAGGCAAGCCCAGGTCAGTTGTTTGATGTCTAACTGTTCAACGTTTTCTAACGTCTGCCCTTGAATGGTTTTGGAAATTAAGACGGGGTAGATTTTTGTTTTTCCTTTCCTTTCGACTTCAAAGCGTGCCAGCTCAGTTGGAGGGCTTAAGTGCCCCGCAATACGTGCCGTCAGCGCATGGATGGCATATTCCATTAGAGGATGCGTCGGTTTTTGTTTAAAATGCAGCTGAAATCCATTATAAGAGGCAGTTGCAACAGCGTGAGCACTTTTATACTGCCGCTTAAGCTCTCCCGTTTCTTCTAAAATTTGTTCGCAAACGGCTTGTTTGAGATACCGGGCATGGGGTACTGCCGGGCAGCGGATTTTGACTTGGAAGGAGCCGTCTGGATGATCAGTTGTCATGGCTAGAATTGCTTGTTGAAACTGCTCTTCTTCTAAACGCTGGCTTTGCCTAACTCCGCTTGGGTTGGGAATAGAAGCAAGATCGGCACTTAAGGTAGCCAAGTTTTCCTCCGGAGGATAACTGTCCAAGACTTTAAGATAGATTTCTCTTAGAGGTTCCGTGAAGGTGATTCGGGAAAACCTTTGGTAGTAAGCATCATGCCAAAGTCGAAACTGTTTCAGATCAAACGCCTTAGCTCGTTGTCTAGAAACGAGATGATGGACGAAATACGTCATCCAGGGCTTGAGATTTTCTATTGTATTGGGGTGCAATTCCTCTCCATAAAACGCTTCTTTCAAAAGGTCAATGCGTTGAAAATGAGAGTTTAACTTAAAAATGCCAGAGTTGAGTTGATAAGAGTCTAGGTTGGAGAGGCAAAACTTTAGCTTACGGTAAAGAGGGCGCAATACAAGCCAATAAATCTTTGCTAGAACCTCTTGTTCAGTGAGAGAATTTTCTAAAGTAACCTCTTCTTTTTGTTCCCCACAAGTAAAGTGGAGACCCACTCTTTTTAGGTAAACGGCAGCCACTGCTTCTCGCAATAAATAACCACTTTCAGCCGTGAAAATTTCCTTTTTTACGAGAACGTCAATGAGATCGAGTGTGTTGGCTTCCTCCATGCCAAAGTAAAGAGATAGATCATTTAAAAGGTGATGAAGCAGCTCTGAGTAGTGTTTTTTTAGATCAATAAACTGGACTTTAAAAGGATCATACCAAATTTCCTCATGGGCCTGCAGCCGATCTGTTAGGAGCTTTACCGTTTGACATTTGCGTCTGATTTCTTTTGCTTGCGGCAACTCTTCATCGAGATAGATGCACATTTGTTCTTGGTAGAGTTCAAAGAGTTTATGAGTATTTTGGTGAAAAGAAATTGTTTTGCGCAGCGTATTATTAGGGGAAGTTGAGGAATACTCCTCCCTTTTTTGCATTTGGGCCAATCCATCAGGTGTGTTGATAAGATCAGTGACAACAGCTGGGTTGCCGCCAGAATCGATATGGAAACCAGAGCAGTGTTTAGCCCCGATGCAAGTAAAAACGGGCAATCCTTGCGCTGGATCTTCTCCCAAGG
>NZ_BASL01000773.1:0-7128 GCF_000648255.1 Candidatus Protochlamydia sp. R18
CCGGCTCGATATGCAGTTATAATTTTTACAAAACATCCAGGTTATTCGATTGTATGGAATGGAATAGAGATTTGGCAACGCTATAGCCATTTATTTTCTTCAAATAATTTTGTTTTAGATTTATTCCAGCTTACAGCACAATTGTTTTAATTAATAAACGAGCAACGTTAAAAGTTATAGAAGATAACCTAGACTTGTTTCAAAAGCATTCTAATTCAAACCAAAACGCCGCAGAATTCTTAAAAGAAGTTTGTTGTCCTAAAGACAGAGACTACATGATTCGTTATAACATAACTTTGCTGGGCATTTTGCTTGGTTACGGAAGAAACAACTCCATAGCCTTCTCTAAAAGAGGCTATCTTCAAAAATTAGAAGGATTTCAACTATACAACGCTAATCAATCTTTAAACGCCTTTGTGAATCCTGGATTTTTTTATCATCAATAATGGAACGAATGAAGAAGAAAACGAAGAAATTAGGCAAACGCTTCAGATAGCTAAAAAAATATGGAAGCGGCCTTTAAAAAAGACCACTATCTCGAAAGTTTTATAACTCTATTTACTCGTTTATTCTCATGTGATTTTTTAAAGGCGCTTATTTTACCTTACTGAATTTTCGCTGATTTGTCCTTAAAGAGACTTATGCTTGAGATTTTTAAATGTAAGTACAGAGAAGTTTTAAACAAGAGATTTATTTACCAAGGCATTTTATATACTGTCTATTTTAAGAGTTTTGATAGCCTCATCAGAAATATTCTATGAGTAACAAATTTGCATAGCTTAGTTTAAACTTTCAACCAACTATAAAGAGTTAAGACGTCTCAAAAATATATGCAGGGGTAGACAGCTTCAATGAAGCTATCTTTCCTTTTGTAATGATCAAAACAATGCTCAATCAAAATAAGCAAATGTATCTCATGTAGGTTTGATTTCTTGTGTCGGCCCTTCTTTTATTTGTTTAGAAGCTTTTAGTTGAATTATTCCACATATCTCTGTATGTATCGCACGATTAATTTCTCCTGCATAGATAAGGGGAGATTTACCAAATTCTTCATTTATTTCTCTGAGATGAAGGTCGAAAGGACTATTAAGAAGCAATTTTAGAGAAAACTTGTCTTTATTCTTTATGAATACATATAATAAATAGTGTCTAAGCTTATCGAAATCAGACCCCTTTTCATTTAAAATCTTTGATGTCTCGGTCAATTTTATTTGCGCTCCACGCTGAGTCAAGAGCTTAGCGCCCTCATAATATCCTGACTCCACAGCAATATGCAAAGGCGTATGACCTTGAACATCTTGGATCTCAAGATCAATTTTTCCCTGGGAAAGTAAAAGTTTCATCATTTCCAGATGTTGATTTTCGATGGCAACATGCAAAATAGTCATTCCGTTCTCATTCTTTGCATTTAATTCATGAGGATTTGTGTTAAATCCAAGAAGTAGCTTTGTCATTTCTACATTTCCTCGACAAACAGCCCAAAACAAAAGGGATTGGCCATCATAGAGCTTCTGAGGATTAATTTCAGCTCCCTCTTCTACTAACAAATTAGCAACTTCAAACTGATCTTTAAAAGCTGCAATAGAGGCTGCCATCGATAAATAGATCTTTTCATTTATTTTATCACGATAATAGGGCAAAAGCAGTTTCACGAGCTTTAAAGGATAGCTATTATACTCAATTGCCATATTAAGAGAGTTAGAACCGTCCTCATCGACCACTTTTGCGATCATATCAGTGCAATTACTGATTTCAGCGCGTTGGATTAAGTCTTTTAAAATATCAACTTTCGCCTTTGCTTTAAGTCCACCACTAGTTATACAATGATGAATAACAGAGCATCCATCATCATCTAAAAGTGTGATGTCGGCTCCATAAGATAAGATGAGTTTGACAATTTCTAAATCTCCGCAATCTAAAGCATGCATTAAAGGTGTCATTCCTCGTTTTGAATCTCGATAATTGATAAGATTTTCATAACTTTTAAGTAGTTCTTTGACTTGATCTTGGTCGCTTTGGTTTATCGCTGCATGCAATTTTTCATCCAATCTAAAACGTTTCGTAGAAGTTTCCTTTGAATTTTTTTTAGTCTTGTAATCAAGAGGAGGATTGTAAAAGAATTGCTTGTAATTAGAAGTAAGATTATTAAAGACTTGCTTGAGTCCTGCTGAGGTTTGAAAATTACGAAGAGGGGCATCTCCGTCGTAATTTTTAATATGTAAGTCAGCACCATGATCAAGCAATAACTTCAAAGTATCTTCCGTTTTTTTTCGATTAAAATAAGGCATATCAGCGCTCTTTGCTAAATAATGAAGAGCAGTTTCTCCCTGGGCATTTTGTGTATTTAGCTTTTTGGTTAGTTTTTCGCCAGTTACTCCCTTATTTTTAAAATTTTCCAAAATGATACTTATGGCTTTATCGTTTTGTAGGGCCGCTGCCTCTCCTAGCAAAGATTGATAGGTTTGACGATTAACTGCCGTTGGATCAACTCCAAGTTCGATAAACAATTCTAAAAGGGGATTGCAATATTCTATGTTTCGCATTTCTTGAACTTCAAAACTTGTAGAAGGCGGGTTGGATTCTATGGAAATATGAAGTTGAGTTTTTAGTTGATTAATTTTTTTTATTAGAGATTGTTCATCAGCTGAACGAACAGATTTGTTTAAAACTTTTTGCAAGAATAGATTAAAAATTGTTACAGCAAAATGATCTTTAAAAGATGGCCTGACTAATAATTTATTAATGCCTACTTCAGAGGTTAGGTGTGGGACCAAATGCAAGAGGAATTTGCTGAGATAGTTTGAAATTGTTAAATCTTTTTGAGATGCCGGGTCTCTTAAGATACTCATTTTGAAGAATCGCTTGAAATTGCCGCTTTTTTCAATGCTATCTTTAAAGCACCAACAAGTAGCCCTTAGATGGAGCAAATCTCGTGAGTTGTCCAATAAATTAGAGTTCTTCGCTAAGCAAGTAAAAATAATGTCGATGATTTCAGCTGGTAGTGATACTATGCAAAGATTATGAGATATGTCAGTAGTTGCTGCTGAAATATTCTGAGATTGAAGGACAATTGGTTGATCCAAACCCATCTTTAACCCCCTAGGTAGCTTTTAATAAAAAAATTCCCCAGATTAAATATTACAGAATTAGGTATAAAAAGTCAAGCCAAAGATATTTCAAATTCAAATCAGCGATATCCATGTTTCGCAAAAAAATTTAAAAGGAAGGCTTCTAGAGTGATTGATGATCTTATTTTTCCTGAAAATTGTTAAAAAAACTCTTTCTTTCAAGACGATCAATACATTCGTTTTTGATTCGAGAAAGAGTTAAAAGTAGATATTCAATATCAAATGATTAAATACTTTGAAAAAGAGCAGGTGTAGACTGGAGATACTGAAGCTTTTGAATATGGCACAGTTGCAATACAAGCACTTTAGTGGTGAAGAATATCACAGTCCTTGCCCGTCATGTGGAGGACAAGACTGCTATATCGTCTGAAAGACGGTCGCTATTGTGGTGTCGTCAGTGCGAGCGCAACGGTGATATGATTCAGTTTTAGCGTGATTTTCTCGGCATGTCGTTTAAAAAGCTAGAGAATGCGTCAAGAATAGCTAAAACGATACATTTGTCGGTTTATATCTTTCTCATCATCTCGTTAAAATATTATCAGACGGAACTTAAACATCTTGGTCTAGTTATATTTCATTTAGCATCTGATCAATAAATTCCTTAACCTTGCAATTAAACACTTCTCTATCTCATTTCTACGGCTTTGTTTAGTAATTAAACCAAAAGGCACGAATTGTCTGTTGAACGCAATAAAGAAAGTATTTTTTAGTTAACTTACCGTTAAAGAAGTTATCATGCGCAATTTGAAATTCATTTTGATTTATAAAAAGCTGATTTGTCGGTTTAAACTGAATATAGTTGACCATAGACAAGTCATTTTCAAAAAACATTCTAGGAAAGACTTTAAACTTTGTCTAACTATTGTTCTTGAACCTCTTTAGGCGGGACTGATTGACTATGCCACATCAAATGACTAACATTCGCTGCTATGTCGCCTAGTCGCGTTTCTACAATAGCCATACGCGTTTCTAAAGAATTGAAACGCTCGTCGATTCTATTAAGTCTAGAGTCAACTTTATCAAAACGTTCATCCATTTTATTGAAACGCTCGTCTACGGCCTTTAACTTTTCATCAATAGTCTTGAAGCTGTTATCTATACGTTCTTGATTGCGTCCAAAACGATAAAATAGAGCAAGTATCCCTATGAAAACACCAGAGGATAGCAGAACGGAAATAACTTCAAACGTAGACATAATTTTAACTTTTCTCTTTAAAATGTATTCTACTGGCAAAATTTTTTTGTGTCAATTACGAGATCCCCTTCAAGACTTTGCGATTTTGTCCAAGGAACGAAAGTCGGTTTTTTGATCGATATAAATTCAGAAAAAATGGCTGCCTCCATTCGTGCTGTGATGTTTAATTTTCTGACCTGCTTCAAATTGCTGACAATACCAAACATCCCTTTTCAATGTTCATGTCTAATCTTATGTTTGCCATAAATGAAAAAAATATAGGTGGCGATTTTTGGCAAACGATTAGTTATTTTGAATTTGAAAATGATATAGTAGATCAATTTTTAAATGAAAACATTGTAGTCGGTGAAAAAGTTTATCTTAAGGTTGATCAAATACATTTGGGGACTAAGCAAATTTTTCTAAATTTTAAGGAAAAATTACTCCCTATTCATAGTCTTTTAACTGATGTATACAAAGGATATACTTCTTATGAAAGGGCTTTGAGGGATAGTTGGATACGCCTAATTCAAACTGCGGTTACAAAAATTATAATAAGGTAAATTTTCGTGGAGTTTGCGGAACTAAAAAACCCTAGTGCAAAATTTATTAGATGAGCAAAAAATGAGGTAAAAATGATTCCTATTAAAAAAAACTATTCATATGCAAATTGATTGTTTTTACCTTTTTTGCTCATCCATTATTACATGCCCATTCAGTGACAGAAATTTAAAATCAATACCAGAAGATGATAAGGAAGTCTTAAGCAGGCTTTTTTATCAACTGATGAACAATGACCACTTCGCCTTACACCCTATTTGGGGATAAGCCTGTTTCAGTCACGGCAAACTTTATCTTAACCCCCTTATGGAAATATTTTTTGCCGGATGAAATGTGGTAGGTATTTTTGGGAAAAATGGAAGGTATGGAAAAATACGAACATCTGTTTCCAATGAAAAATTATTTCTTAATTGAAGAATCTGCTCAAACAACTACTAAAAACATTTTTTTATTAATAAAAAATGGTTTGTAAAAACTATTTGTCAACATATGAAAATTTTTGAGACAATTTTAAGCAGAAATATCACACCTAAAAACTTATTGAATAAAATTGAAAAGAGTCAAATTTTTTTTGTGTTGACTGCTTATTTTAAAAAGTTGAAAATATTTTTAGTATTTAATTCACCCAAAGGAGGTGAACTATGAATGTAAAATCAACCAGATTTAGCACTTCGTATCATCTTCTTTTTTCTCAACATTCACAAAGATCAAATCAAACAAAAAATCCATCCGATGTTTCGTATCATACGGCAGAAACATTTTATTGTTATTTTTTAAGAATAAAATTGAAAAAATGAAACAAGATAAAAACCTTTCAAATAACCTTGCGAAAGACATGTTGGGAAAGTGGGCAACCAGCAAAAGGGGGAAATTTTTAATGTGGCTAAATAAACAACTAGAAGAAAAGGAATTGTAAAGTATTTATTAAACGAAGAGCTTTTTAATAATGGTTAAATGAACGTTCTAAAAAATCAATTTAAAGAGGTTGTTATGATACATGATTCTTCTAAAAGCGTACCAGACCTTATTAGTTTAACAAACAGTGCCAGTAGTATTAGTAGTTATTTAAAAGGCGGAAAAATTAATTTCTCATTGGCAGAGCAAGAAGCAAATAAACTTTATCAAGAAGGAATAAAATTAGTCATTTCTGAAGTTAACAAAAAGCCTATTATCGACGAAATTGTTTCTCCTGTTGTGATTACGTTAAGTGAAAACTTTTCCTCAACGTTAACGTTAACCCAACACGTCTTTACTTTACATCGACATTTGAGCAAAGCGTATCGAATTTTTATAGAACTTACCTGGCATCAATGCTCTCGTCACGGAGTACCAACCATGAATGAAACACGAGATGATATTATTGAAAATTCTAAAGGAATTCTCCGTATTTTGCCGAAAGAGGAAGTGGGCGCAAGGTTTGAATATCGTTGCGCAAAGCAAGCAGCAAAATGCTTAACCCCTGTTGAAAGTATTTGGAAGAAGTTGTTTGAACATTCCCTTAGTATTGGAGAAGCAGCTCAAGGAATTTCTCCTTTTGGAATTATAAAAAATGGGATTGAACTTAGTAAAGATGTCAGAAAAGAGTGGCCTGCTGAATGGTATTTTTACATTCATGACCTTCGATGGCTTTCTGCAAATATTAGAACGGAAGGTGACTTTAAAAATATTATTGAAAAAAAAATTGAAAATCTTCAGGGCAAAGGGAAACAATATACTATATGCTTAGCTCTTATCTTCGTAGATTTAATTAAAAATTCTGAAGTGACAAACAAGGTTCGAGAATTAGCCTCCAAAGGACTTGCAGATCTTTTCGTTCTCAGAGATCGTGATAGAGTGTCAAAACTTACAAAATTTGCTCTAAAAAAATATCCAAATTTCGAATTTCTCCAAAATATTGTGAAAAAAGCAGATCGTTATTGGGAAACTCGCTCTTTAATTATGCAAAGTCTAGAAGAGTTAGCTAAAAATGCAGATTATGAAGAGTACAGTAATGAAATTGTTGGTAGCTTAGTTAAAATTCAAAGTGAAACTATCCATATAGAAGAACAAAGCACAATTCAGGAAAGTCTTAAAGTCTTAAAAGAAAAAAATAAAAGGCTTCAGGAAGCCATTGAAGAAGAAGAATTAATATTAGCAACTATAAAAAGAGATAAGCAGCAAAAAAGAAGCAGTATTCAAACACCTTTTATTGCACACGACATGGCAAATTTACAGTTAGAAGAGTTTGAGGCTTCACCTATAAATTTATCTGATTTTATGATAGGA
>NZ_BASL01000772.1:0-3974 GCF_000648255.1 Candidatus Protochlamydia sp. R18
ATTATTTAAATCAATGTATCGCCACAACCGATCCTTATGGACAAGAAACTACCTTTGAATTTGACGATCTTGGTCGCCAAATTGCCATACATTTACCCGAGATAGAAAATGAAGCTGGAGAAATTGTTTCTCCCGTTATTCATAGAGAATATAATCTTATCGGTCTTCCAACTTGTGTAACAGATGCTAAAGGGTTGCAAACCAAAATTCAATATAACATTCGCGGTCAGCCTATTCTTGCCCACTATCCCGATGGATCATCCGAACAATATCTTTATTTACTAGATGGAACTCTCATTCAAAAAACTGAACGCTCTGGCATACGCACGCACTATGAAAAAGATTATCAAGGAAGAATTCTAACCGAATCCACTTATGCTGCAGAAGGAAACCTTCTTTGTGCACAGCATTGGTCGTATAATGCTTTCCACCCCTTGACCTATATAGATAAAGAAGGAATCGTCACCCATTATCATTATGATTTTGCGGGTCGCCTAGTCTCTCAAATTAAAGAAGAGCAAATGACAGAGTATTTTTACGATAGTTTGGGACGAGAAATTGAAACTAAAGAATGGATTGATGAATCAAATTATCGACGTACCATTAAAGTCTATGATTGGCTCAATCGTATTATTGAAGATAGGCTAGAAGATGCTCAAAATCAACTCTATCAATGCAACCAATATACTTACAATGCGAAAGGAAATAAAATTGTTGTTAAGGCGGGTGAACAAGTCACAAAAACAACTTATGATGCCCATCAAAATGTGATAAAAATTACCAATGCACTTGGTCAGACGACGCACACAGCTTATAATCCTTACTACTTAAACCATTATAATCAACGCGTCTTGCAAGCTACCACAACAGATGCCCGAGGTTATCAGACAATTCTTACCTATGACAACGCGAATCGATTAGTTAGCGAAAAGCGAAAAACTCCTTTTGGAATAGAAATTTCTCACCAACAATTTTATTACGATTTGAATGGCAATCAAGCAAAACGCATTGACCATGTGATGGTGGATGGAAAAACAACGCATTCCATCGAAACCCTTTTCAGCTATAACGAAAATAATCAATTAATCATGCTTGCAGAAGCAGCTTATACACCCGAACAAAAAATCACTCATTACCTCTATAATCAACGAGGTCAAAAAATTTCTACCACAAAACCTGATGGAGCCATTTTATCTCACACCTACGATTCATTTGGCTATTTAAAAACATTAAAATCTTCTGATGGATCTATTGATTACGATTATGAATATACATTAAATGGACTGGTAAAAAAAGTCGTCGACCATGTTACAGAAAGCTCTACTGAGCGTTTGTATGATCAAATGGGACGCATGATTCAAGAAAAACTCGGAAATGGATTAATTCTTGCTTATCAATACGATCGCCTTGGCAGAGCTATTCTTATCACCCTACCTGATCAAACAGCGATTGAATATCAGTTCAGCGCAGTCGATTTAAAAGCTGTTCATCGTTTAGTGAACGAAAAGTACTCTTATACGCATAAAGATTTAGAACACAATCTACAAGGTGCACCAATTAAATCCCAACCCCCAGGAGAAAATGGTCTTGTTCATTATCAATATGATTCTTTAGATCGATGTATCGGTGTCGCCTCCCCTTTTTTTAAACAAACAATTTCAAGTGAAGGGTATGATGAAGTCGGCAATCTGCTCAGCTATGAAACCGATGGCAAAATTTCTTCTTATACTTATGATGATTTCTATCAATTACAAAGTGAAAAAGGACATGCTAATCATAAATACCAATGTGATTCCCTCTCGAATCGCTTACTTAAAGATGATCAAGAACACACATACAATTCCCTCAATCAACTTTTAAAAAGAGGAGAGGAAACCTATCTCTATGATCCCAATGGAAATTTAATTGAGAAACAAACGGGCTCAGAAAAAACCATTTACACCTACGATGCCCTTGACCGTCTCCGATCAGTGACATCCAAACAAAAAACAATTTCTTACTCTTACGATCCTTTTAATCGACGCTTGAGTAAAAAAGGTGTCAAAGAAGAGATGTACTTTCATCAAGGACAGGAAGAAATTGGGGCTATCGTTAAAGGAAAAATCACTGAATTAAAAATTCTTGGGAAAGGTGAAAAGTATCCCCCTGTTGCCATTGAACTAAATGATCAAGTCTATGTCCCCATTCGCGATCTGTTCGGTCAAATTAGCGGGTTACAGTCTTTACAAGGGCAACTGATTGAAACTTATCGCTATTCTGCTTTTGGAGAAATTCAAATCCTTAATGCGAAAGGAAAAGAGATTAAAGAATCTCAGGTTAGAAATCCTTGGCGTTATGCTAACAAACGATTTGATCCCGAGACAGGATTTGTCGCATTTGGTCTTCGATATTATGATCCCAACCTCGGTCGCTGGGTCACAGCTGATCCTTCCGGCTTTGAAGACGGTCCTAACCTCTACGCCTATGTGCATCATAGCCCTCTGATCTACTTTGATCAATTTGGGCTATTCTCCTTTTCAGGTTTATTAGATACCACGTTTGATTATACAATGGCTTTGTGCGACTATGGTGCATTTGGAATTCCTGGCTTTGTTGCAAGTAATGTGTATCAGTACCTAAATAACGACCCACTAAACAGTGTTGTGAATCATAAATTTTGTGAATCTGAAGGAGATTATGAATTTTTCCATTCAGATTCTGAAATTCCTGATGCTATTTATTATAATCGATCTGCAGTATATAATTTAAATGACTTTAAAAATCCTTTAACCAATATGCCCTATAACTTAAAGATGACTCAAGGGAAACTCTTAATGTTTATGAATGGTGTGAATAATAGCCGTCAAGATCATCTTAGTAGCCTTGGCCATCTTGGTTTACTTGCTAACCATAATGTACTTGGGGTATACTCTGCTTCCCAAGGGATGTTTAGTGATTTTTACCACTATAAACAAGCTTTAATAAACAACGTTGCTTATGAATCTGTGCGAATACTACATAGATCTTGGAATGAATTTTTCAAAGATACTCCTGAAGGAAAAATTTTAATGGTTTGCCATAGCCGAGCTGCTGTTTATGTTCGAAATGCTTTAATGGACTATCCGCCAGAATTAAGACAAAAAATTCATGTCCTGGCCGTTGCTCCTGGCGGATATATAAATAAAGCTTTATGTGGTGATGTTTTACATTTAACAAGTGATAAGGATCCTATTCCTTGGGTAGATTCTCATAACATTTCGAGATGCGAGGATACCGTGGTAAATTTAAAGGCCCATCCAGGACATTTCATTATGGATCATTCATTTGTTAGCCCTACTTATGTCATGCCAGCAAAGGAATTTATAAATAATTTTTTTAATAAATAATTATATGAAATATTTTTTTACATTTATGATGGTTTTATCATTTTTTTTTGAAAATCTGCATTCTCTTCCTATATTTCCCAAAAAATCTCAAGAAGATTATTTAAGCGATTTAGTAATTAAAGATTTTGCAAAAAGAATGAAATTGGAGAAAGATTTAAAATTAGAAGCTATTGGAGGAAGCGTTTATAATGGCATCCATAAATTTAATTTAGGATTTAGAAGAGAAGGGCCTCCTTTAAATAAAGATGAAGCTAGGAATTGGATTATTCAGTTAACTGAAGAATTCATTAAAGAAGTTAACGCCAACCAGATAATACATCCTTATCTTAGGGATTATCCCATCTCTAATTCAAATGTTCACATATCTATTTATAACTATTATCCTGATGGAAGTTGGGTCTTTAAACCACACATTATTATTGTTTCTAACCAAGGGCATCAAATTTACTATGCCTATAAAGGGCATAAAGATATTTATGATTATGAAGATGAATACGAAACTTATGAAGAAGCTTTAAAAAAATTTAGGAAAGAATTTAAAAAATAAAATTTAGGTAGTGCTAAATAGGTAAGGCTCTCAATTGCCTATTGTAATCACAAATAAAGTAT